>CAJXUG010000007.1:0-22162 GCA_913060785.1 uncultured Flavobacteriaceae bacterium
GAGATTTCTGCCTGTCTCGTGGGCTCGGAGATGTGTATAAGAGACAGGTACTATTTAATGCCCACTTGTAGCTTATTTAATTTGGTATACGATACACTTGGTGTCATCTTCTTTTGTTAGAACAAACACATTTTTATTTGAAGCAATAACCTCTGCACTTGTTGCTCCGTATACGGGAAACCCCTTTAGCAGCGCTCCATCAAAATTGTACAAGTAGGTCTTTTTTTCTTGGGTTTCTGTGGTGGTTACATACCCTTTTTTATTGGCGTAATATACCCTTGGGCTTGTATAGATACCAAAGGGAAGCTCTATGTGTTTTGAGTTTACTCGTAGGTGGTTGTCTGAGAGTGAAATGGTATTATCTCTTACAATATTTAGGGAGTACTCATTGGTTGCGTTTATTTTTTTACTTGTTATTTTTCCGGATTGAGAAATGGTTTTTTGCTCATTATTTTTAGTAACCAAAACAAAACTTGTTCTTGTTTTTAAAATAGGCGCCCCTGTAAGAGTTAGTTTTTCTGAAACCCTAACACGTTCTTTCCCTGTTCTAGAGAGTATGGAGAGCGTTCCGTTTTCTTGCTGAAATAGCAAATAATCTTTGTTTTGAAGCCGTATGTGCTGCGGTGTACCAATAATGTTGCTTTTTGCTTTTTTAAAAGTAAACCCCTTGACTGTTTTACCCTTTTTATCAAGCATAACTACCTCATTGTCTTGAATGATAACAAACCTGTATTTTTTGCTATTATCATAGTCAAAAACAGCAAGAGGCTGGGTGATTTGATCCCTAAATGTAATTGGAAAAGGAGCTACTTGTTTCCCGTTTCTATCCAAGACATACAGTTTGTTTTTGGTGGTAAATGCAAGTTGTTTTTTGCCATTACCAAACAGGTCTATCTCTTGAATGCCTCCAAGTATTGGGTTGTCTAAAACCTTTGTCCAAAGTTTGGTGCCGCTTAAGGCAAATAAATGAAGTTTGTTTTCAATGTCTTGTACTACAACTTCTTTCTCATTTGTTTTATGATTTGTAAAAAATTGAGGATCCCCCAGCATTGTTTTTCCCACATCAATTGTAATTAATTGAGTGACACCTTTCGCTTTTTTGATTTCTTTACCTGCCTTGTGGCTAATAAAATTAATATGTGCAAAAGAAGTATCATACTTGTATTGAATTATAGCGATAGGGAAATCATTTGCTATTTGCTGCGTGGGTTTATCTCCCATTACTTGCCTGGAAAACCCTGCTGTAAACTGCTGTTCAAAAACCAATAAGGAGGAGGTGGTTGGCAACTGCTGAGTACTATTTTTAAAATAAGAGGCCTCAGATAGTGTGCTGCGGGTTTCTATAGCATTGATGTATTGCTGTGCAACTTCCATATTGCTTGCTCCAATAATATAATTATCTATACTAAAAAGCACATTAATTTGGTGGCCTTGTAACAATGGGCTAAATGTTTGCGCTACAATACTTGGAGTGTTACAGCTGTATAATATAACATCTCTATAGGTTTCTCCACGAGAAATATACTTTGCCAAACTCTCTAAAGATAACTGGCTATCAAGACTCTCCATAAGGGTGATCTCACCATTATTTAAAACTACTTGTCCTATGCTTTTTAAGGTTTCAAACACATCTGGAAGCACCGCCTGTGTACTGTCTTTTTTATAGATTTTGATGTTTTGGTGTAAAAGCCCAGCATTGGAGTACCCTATAGCGCGACCCCTTAAGGCTTTATTTGGTATCATACTAGCCATAGAAAACCCATGGGATTGTTGTCCTTTAAATACAGAGAGTAATTGCAAACTATCTTGTATCATTGCTATTCCAGAGCCTTGTATGCCCTTAGAAACAAGAGTTAAATCAAGGCCGTTCCAGGAGCTTAAAATAGCTTCAGACCCCAAAAAAGTGTTGTCTTTTGTATAAATACTAATGCCTTTAAAAGTGTTTGAGTCCATAAGTTTGACAAGGGCCAAATCCTGGTTTTTTTCTTGCTTTAGTGCCTTTTCCAAGTATTTTTTAGTCCCGGATAAAAGTATGTAGTCTCCAACCTGTGCTTGATAAATTGTCTCTCCAGAGTATTTTTTAATGACAATGCCTTTTTTTGGAGGGCTTGTTTTGTGCAGGCTGTCTTGGGGAGTTGTTTTGTGAGATTTGGCAATTACCAGAACATTGTTTGCAGTGTCTTGGGCCTTGGGTAGGGCTATTAATATTTCTGAGCTGTAGGGCAGTTGGCCAATAAAAGGATGTTTTTTTAGCACTTGCTGCAACTTTGTAGTGCTTATTTTTCCAAGAAGTACATTGTCTTGGAGGTCTTTCTCTATCTGTGAGACATCATCTATGCTATAGATAAGAGCCCAACTAGGGTCTATAAAATCTAGCATAGATTTATGAGATGATTCGTAGGAGTCACAGCTGCTAATTAGTAGAGAAATTGTAAAGAGTAAGGCGATTCTTTTTAAAGACGTCATAATTACAAAAGTATGAAGGATTGCTTAAAATATGGACATTGTTGTCTTTGTTTATTGACGGGTTTTCAACACACTTATATATCTAGACGTAATTGATCTGGTAGTAATTTAAAACTTTTGCGATGGTAGGGAGAAGGCCCATATTTAAAAATAGCAGCTCTATGCTCTTTGGTTGGGTAGCCTTTGTTTTGTTTCCAGTTATACATAGGAAATTCTTCATGAAGTTTCTCCATGTACAAATCTCTTGCTGTTTTGGCCAGTATTGAGGCAGCGGCAATATGTAAATATTTTGCATCTCCTTTAACGACACACTCATATCTAACTTTGTGATAGGGTTTAAAACGGTTTCCGTCAATGGCTATAAATTCTGGGCGGGTAGAGAGCTGGTCTATCGAGAGGTGCATGCCCAAAATAGATGCGTTTAAGATGTTGATTTGGTCAATCTTTTCCATCATGACATGAGAGACGCCATAACTTATGGCTGCTGCTTCAATGATGGGTTTAAGCTCCAGTCTCTTTTTTTCGCTGAGTTGTTTAGAATCTGTAAGAAACGGATGGGTAAAATCATCGGGCAGGATTACAGCAGCCGCAGTAACAGGACCAGCAAGACATCCGCGACCTGCCTCATCTGTGCCGCATTCAATAAGATTTGGGTGTATTTTTAGTGCTAACATACTATTTATTGTAGCCTTAAAGATAGTATTATTTAAAAGCTAGTAGACGTTGGCTTCTGTATTTAATTATAATTGTTCTTTAATTTTAAGCAACTCAGATTTCACGCTTTCTAATTTACGAATGATGTCAAAATTCTCTAAAGTTTTGCCTTTGTTTTCTTTGAGGTGTGTTTTAGCTCCTTCAAGGGTGAAGCCACGCTGCTTTACCAAGTGGTAAATAAGCTCAAGATTTTTAATGTCTTTAGGGGTAAATTTTCTATTCCCCTTGGCATTTTTTTTTGGTTGCAATACATCAAATTCTTTCTCCCAAAACCTAATAAGAGAGGTGTTCACCTTAAAGGCTTCTGCTACTTCTCCTATGCTGTAATATAATTTTTCTGGAAGTTCTATGTGCATTTTTGCTTTGTCTTTTTTAAGTTCTATAAGCTTATTAACCTGTAATGATTAATCCAGAGACTGGTTTTCTTGGATACTCTTTTTAAGGATATCTGCAAATTCTTTAGGGCTTAGATTTCCGTAGTAAAAATTAATAGGGTTGATGCGTTTCTTGTCTTTAAAAACTTCATAGTGCAAATGTGGCGCCTCAGAGCGCCCTGTACTCCCTACAAAACCAATTAAATCTCCTCTTTTTACTCGTTGTCCTCTTTTTACATTGTATTTATAAAGGTGCGCATACAGGCTCATATATCCAAAGCCATGTTTAATTCGTATGTGTTTTCCATAGCCTGATGCTCTGTTGTCTGCCCTAGAGACCCTTCCGTCTCCACTTGCGTATACTGGAGTACCTCTTGGGGCTGTAAAGTCCATACCAAAATGAAACTTTCTAGCCTTTGTAAAGGGATCTGTCCTATATCCATATCCAGATGCCATTCGTGTCAAATCTTCATTTTTGACAGGCTGTATGGCTGGAATACTTTTTAAAAGTGCTTCTTTTTCTGTGGCTAATGCTGCAATTTCATCCAAAGATTTTGACTGTACTACAATTTGTTTGGTTAGGATGTCAATGCGCTTGTTTGAAGAGATAATTAATTTGGAATTATCAAAACCTTCTAAGTCTTTATATCTGTTTATACCACCAAAACCAGCTTTTCTTTGCTCCTGGGGTATAGGGTTGGCTTCAAAATAAATGCGGTATAGATTGTTGTCACGCTCTGCAATTTCTGTTAATACCGTTTCTGCCTGGTTCATTTTTTTGTTCAGCAGTTTTACTTGAAACTCTAAATTTGTTAACTCTCTGTTGAGTTCTTTTTCTTTTGGAGTTTCGAAATTTGGTAAGTTTAGAAACAGGAGCATTAATAAAAACCCACTGAGTAAAACGCCCATAAAACTTAAAATAAACAGCCCAGTTTTGCGCCCTTTTTTATGCTCTATTTTCCGGTATGATAATGTTTCACTATCATAGTAATATTTTACCTTACTCATAAATTAAAAAAACTTATTTTTGTTGTTAAATAGGTGACCTTGGTATTGGTAACGTTATACAAATATAGAAATTGTTTTCGGCATAGCCTTTTGAATTAAAATTTCAGTACAAAAAACACATATGAAATCTCAAGAAATTCGCGCTACTTTTTTAAACTTCTTTGAAAGTAAAAAACACAGTATTGTTCCCTCTGCACCAATGGTGTTAAAGAATGACCCTACGCTTATGTTTGTGAACAGTGGTATGGCTCCTTTTAAGGAGTTCTTCCTTGAAAATGCAACACCCAAAAATAACCGCCTTACAGACTCCCAAAAATGTTTACGTGTGAGCGGAAAACACAATGATTTGGAAGAGGTAGGGTATGATACCTACCACCATACCTTATTTGAAATGCTAGGTAACTGGAGTTTTGGAGACTATTTTAAAAAAGAGGCCATTGCTTGGGCTTGGGAACTCTTAACACAGGTTTACAAAATAGATAAAGACATTTTATATGTTACGGTTTTCCAAGGAAGTGATGATGCAGACAACCTAGAGATGGACAGCCAGGCCTATGATATCTGGAAAGAGTTTATCTCTGAGGATAGAATACTGATGGGTAATAAAGATGATAATTTCTGGGAAATGGGCGCTCAAGGACCTTGTGGCCCTTGTAGTGAAATTCATGTTGATATTAGAACCCCCGAGGAAAAAGCGGCCGTAGACGGAAAAACCCTCGTTAATATGGACCACCCGCAAGTGGTTGAAATATGGAACTTGGTATTTATGCAATACAACCGTAAGGCAGATGCATCTCTAGAGATTTTACCCAACCAGCACATAGATACAGGAATGGGCTTTGAGCGTCTGTGCATGGTGTTGCAAGGAGTAAAGAGTAACTATGATACCGATGTTTTTAAACCAATTATTAGAGAAATAGAAGCGGTGACCAGATGTGTAGCCTATGGTACAGATCAAAAGGTAGATATTGCTGTTCGTGTTATTAGTGACCACCTTAGGGCGGTTGCATTTTCTATCGCAGATGGACAATTACCAAGTAATACGGGTGCTGGATATGTAATTCGAAGAATTTTACGCCGAGCGGTACGCTATGGTTTTACTTTTTTAAACACCAAAGATCCTTTTATCTATAAGCTGGTAGACACCCTAATAAAACAAATGGGTGGCGCATTTCCAGAATTAAAGAAAGAAAAGAATTTAATAACCAACGTCATTAAAGAAGAAGAAGCTTCTTTTTTGCGCACGCTAGATCAAGGATTGGTGCTCCTTGATACCGTTATTGAAAAAGCAGAGAGTAAAACAATCTCTGGTGTAAAAGCCTTTGAATTGTATGACACCTTTGGATTTCCTATTGATTTAACAGCCCTTATACTTAGAGAACGCGGGTATGATTTAGACCAAAAGGGATTTGAGGCTGCTCTTGCAAAACAAAAAGATAGATCTAGATCTGCAACCAAAATAGCTACTGGAGATTGGGAAACACTCACCCAAGATACCCAGGAAGAGTTTGTTGGTTATGACACTCTTGAAACTCAAATTCAAATTGTAAAATACCGTAAGGTAGCCAGCAAAAAAGATGGAGAAATGTACCAACTAGTATTTAACCGTACTCCTTTTTACCCTGAGGGTGGAGGCCAGGTTGGAGACAAAGGATACCTTGAGGCTAGCAATGGAGAGGTTGTTTATATTGTAGATACCAAGAAGGAAAACAACTTGATTGTTCATTTTTCAAAAAACCTGCCAAGAAAGCCCAAAGAGAGTTTTAAGGCCGTTGTAGATAACAAACAACGTTCTAGATCTGCCTCCAATCACTCTGCAACACACCTGTTGCATCAAGCACTTCGTAAAGTGCTTGGGACACACGTAGAACAAAAAGGATCTATGGTGCATAGTGGTTCTTTGCGTTTTGATTTTTCGCATTTCAGTAAGTTGACAGATGAAGAGCTTTTAGAGGTTCAAGATTTTGTGAATGCACGTATTAAAGAAGAATTGCCTTTAGAAGAAAAAAGAAATATGCCATACCAACAAGCCATTGATCAAGGAGCTATTGCACTTTTTGGAGAAAAGTATGGCGATGCCGTAAGAGCTATTAAATTTGGAAATTCTATGGAATTGTGCGGGGGTACACATGTTTCAAATACCAGTAGTATTTGGCATTTTATAATTACCAGTGAAGGAGCAGTTGCAAGTGGTATACGCCGTATTGAGGCAATTACCGGCGATGCTGCCAAACAGTATTATATTGATAGAAGTAACGCTTTCTCGGCGCTTCAAAAATCATTAAACAATGCCCAAGATCCTGTAAAAGCTGTAACAAGTATGCAGGAGCAAAATAGTGCACTTCAAAAGCAGGTAGCACAACTGTTAAAAGAAAAGGCAAAAAACATAAAGGGAGATTTAAAAAATGAAGTTATTGAGTTAAACGGAGTACACTTTTTAACCAAAGAACTAGACCTAGATGCTGCAGGACTCAAAGACTTAGCCTTTGAGCTTGGGGGAGAGATTGATAATTTATTTATCCTCTTTGGTAGTAAAGCAAATGATAAAGCATTACTTACCTGCTATATAGACAAACAACTTGTTTCAAGTAAAGGGTTAGATGCTGGTAAAATTGTACGTGAACTAGGGAAACACATCCAAGGTGGAGGTGGTGGGCAACCATTTTTTGCCACTGCAGGTGGCAAAAAACCAGAAGGTATTGCCATAGCCTTAGCACAAGTGAAAGACTATATTCTATAAGATGAAACTTACAACTCCAATAAAACTATCAAGGCAAAACTCACCTATAAACTACAGCTCAAAGGTACTTTTGTTAGGGAGTTGTTTTGCTCAAAATATGGGAGCAAAATTGGAGTATTATAAATACCAGCAGTGCACCAACCCTTTTGGTATTTTGTTTCATCCTGTAGCCATAGAGAAATTGATTACAAGGGCTATTGATCAAACATGGTTTACATCAAAAGATGTTTTTCTTCAAAACGAGCAGTGGCATTGTTTTTTGGCACACTCAAAATTATCTAATACCTCTGAGAAAGATTTAATCTCTGCTTTAAACACGGCCCTTGAAAAACTTAGATTTTCACTTTTAGAGGCAAGCCATGTTGTTTTTACATTTGGTACCGCTTGGGTGTATAAGCATCTAGAGAAAGATACCATTGTTGCAAATTGCCATAAAGTACCTCAAAAAGAGTTTGTAAAACAGCTGCTATCTCCAGATGATGTGAGCGATGTTTTACTTGGTATAGAAACCAAGCTAAGAACAATTAACCCAACATGTAGCATTATAAATACGGTCTCTCCAGTGCGCCATATCAAAGATGGCCTTTTAGCCAATAGTAGGAGTAAGGCACATTTAATTGCTGGGGTGCAAGAGATTGTATCTTCAGAGAAATTAAATTATTATTTCCCCTCATATGAGATTATGATAGATGAGTTGCGTGATTATAGATATTATAAGGAAGATTTAATTCATCCAAACCAAACTGCGATTGCTATTATTTGGAATGCCTTTACCGGCTCTTGGATATGCCCAGAAACTGCAGCGCTCCAAAAGAAAATAGCTGTTATTCAAAATGGTTTGCTTCACATTCCTTTTAATGAGCATTCAAAGGCCCATATTCACTTTAAAAAAGACTTGGAAACTAAAATTTCAGAAATAAAAGAACAACTTCCTTGGGCTACTTTTTTATAAGCAGGTAATGGTTTTATCTAAGGGTAATACTATCTATAAGCAACTCAAAGTCTTCCTCCTTTTTATTACCTATTAAAAAAGTGATTTCTTGTAAAACGTCTCCACTAAAATTAGGCATATTTAAAGATCGCCCTCTAAAAGAAGGGTAGAGAGAGTTTAGTGGTATGACAATCTCTTGCCAAGATCCGTTGGTAGTAAAGGTGGTGATATAAGAATATCTATTCCTAATTTGGTCTGTAACTCTAAATTGATAGTCTTTACCATCTGCTTTAATCTTGAGCACCACTTGTGTTACACCTTGGGTACTTATGGGCTCAGGCAAACGATAGCGAAGGGATGAAAACCCGCCATTATTTTTGAGTGAGATTTGTCCAGCAAACACACCGTGTCCTTCTTGGTCTTGCCTTATTCTTCCTTTAGAGCGTCCTCCCATCACACCGTCATCAACAACATACCAGTTGTTTAACTGGGCATTTTTGGAGAAATTAAAAACAGTTTGAGCTTCCATGGAAGTGACTAGGAATAAGGTTATAAAAAGTAGCGTTCGCATTTTTTATTTTAAAGATACCACGCTCTTTTTTTTTAGCAGCACACTTTAACATTACTCCAACAATTTTTTATACAACTACTTTTTTTAACTACTCTTTTAAATAACATTAAACACTGCCATCGATACCGTGGCAGTGTTTAATGTTATTGTAATGGTTTCGTTTATAAAGAAAATGCATTTTTAACTTTTTCTACGAAGTCTAATTTTTCCCAGGTAAATAGTTCTACTTCCATTGTTTTACTTTTGGCATTAGGTATGGTAAAGGTTTTGGTAACTACTTTGTTTTCGCGGCCCATGTGGCCATATGCAGCAGTCTCGCTATACATTGGTTGGCGCAGCTTTAAGCGTTGTTCTATAAAATAAGGGCGCATGTCAAAAAGGCCTTCAACAACTTCACTAATCTCCCCGTCTGTTAGTTTTACATTAGATGTTCCATAGGTGTCTACGTTAATACTGGTTGGTTCTGCAACACCAATGGCGTAGGATACTTGAACCAAAACTTCTTTGCAAAGCCCGGCCGCAACTAGATTTTTAGCAATATGTCTTGTAGCATAAGCTCCAGATCTGTCAACCTTACTTGGGTCTTTTCCAGAAAAAGCACCACCACCATGAGCTCCTTTGCCGCCATAGGTGTCTACAATAATTTTACGTCCAGTTAAACCCGTATCTCCATGAGGACCACCAATTACAAACTTTCCTGTTGGGTTGATATGGTAGGTAATAGCATCATTAAATAAAGCTTGTATGTTTGGTTTTAATTTTGCTACAACCCTCGGAATTAAAATAGTAATAATATCTTCTTTTATTTTTTCCAGCATGCGCGTATCGTTGCTGTCAAAATCATCATGTTGGGTTGAAATTACAATAGCATCTATTCTTTGCGGTATATTATCATCAGAATATTCAATAGTTACCTGAGATTTTGCATCAGGTCTTAGGTAAGGAATGTCTTTTTCTTCTCTTCGCAACTGTGCTAATTCAATAAGTAGCCTATGAGATAAATCTAGGGCTAAAGGCATGAAGTTTTCAGTCTCATCTGTAGCATAACCAAACATCATTCCTTGATCACCAGCACCCTGGTCTTCGGGATTTGTTTTATCTACGCCTTGGTTAATATCACTAGATTGCTCATGTATTGCAGAAAGTATTCCACAAGAGTTTCCGTCAAATTGATATGCACTTTTAGTATATCCAATTTTATTGATAACATCGCGCGCAATTTTTTGCACATCAAGATATACACTACTTTTTACTTCTCCTGCCAATATAACTTGCCCCGTTGTTACAAGGGTTTCGCAAGCTACTTTAGCCTTAGGGTCAAAGGCTAAAAAGTTGTCTATAAGTGCATCACTTATTTGATCTGCAACTTTGTCTGGGTGTCCTTCAGAAACACTCTCTGAGGTAAATAAATACGCCATATAAATGGGGTTTAATGATTTTAGTAAAATAGGGTAGATTTGACCTAGGGTCCACAGAAGATTGCAAAAAGTGCAATTCACTGATTTAGCATTTAAACTCTAAAGGTAATTTAGAATTTTTTTTCTGAAATATATATTTCAGAAAGAGGTTGCAAGCAGTCAAATCTTTCCTCTTAATTATAAAGCAAAGGTACGTGTTTGTTTAAGATTAAAAAACTTTATTGAAAATTGCCTCTCGAGTTTGCAGTAACATCCTTCGAATAAGAATTTTATTTGCAATATTTGTAGTAACATACACCAAAGCATTATGAAGGTTACTTTAGAGAGAAAAGACGACGCATATTTATTTCAAGCAAAAGGGAGCTCTGGCGTGCCTATTATGATAGACAATACCTCCAAAGAAGGAGCTCAAGGCGCAAGCCCCATGGAGTTATTACTGATGGGTGTTGGGAGTTGCAGCGCCATTGATGTGATATATATTCTAGAGAAACAAAAGCAAAAAATAGACTCGTATCAAATAGAGGTCACCGGTTCAAGAAAACAACTAAAACAAGCAAAACCCTTTGAGCGTATTGATGTGCATATTATTATAGAGGCAGACATAGCTCCCCAAAAGGTTATAAAAGCAGCAGCGTTGAGTTTTGAGAAGTACTGTTCTGTGTCTATTACTTTTGAGAGTTCAGTGAAGATAAACTATACCATTACTTTAAATAATACTATTTTAACAGTCTAACCAAGCTAATTACTTCTGCAATGATACCAAGCCAGAGAGATGTTCAACAAGCTTTTGATAGAGTACGCCCACATGTGCATCAAACCCCAGTTTTAACCTCTAGATTACTAGATGAGCTTAGTGGAGCATCTATTTTTTTTAAGTGCGAAAATTTTCAAAAAATGGGCGCTTTTAAAATGCGAGGCGCCATCAATGCTATTTTACAAATACCTCAAGCAGATCGAGCAAAAGGGGTGGTTACCCATAGTTCTGGTAATTTTGCGCAGGCCGTTTCTTTGGCAGCAAAAAATCTAGGGATACCAGCATACATTGTAATGCCAAATAATGCCCCACAGGTTAAAAAAGATGCTGTTGTAAGCTATGGAGGTATTATTTATGAGTCTGAGGCTACTATTGCAGCTCGAGAGGCAATGGCTAGTAAAATACAAAACAAAACGGGTGCTACTTTTTTGCATCCATCAAACCACATAGATGTAATTTTAGGGCAGGGTACTGCAGCCATAGAGCTGTTACAAGAGCAGCCATCACTAAATTGTATCATTACACCTGTTGGGGGAGGCGGGCTGCTTGCCGGTAGCGCCCTGGCTGCAAAATATTACGGATCATCCATAGGCGTATACGCCGGAGAGCCTTTTAACGCAGATGATGGGTATAGATCTCTGCAATCTGGAAAAATCGAGTATAACACCACTGTAAATACAATTGCAGATGGCTTACGAACACATCTAGGAGATAAAAATTTTCCTATCATTAAAACCCTAGTTACAGATATTATAAGAGTAGAGGAGCAGGAAATAATCTCTGCCATGAAACTACTATGGGAGCGCCTTAAAATTATTATAGAACCCTCTTGCGCTGTCCCTTTTGCAGCACTACTGAAAGACAAAAAAACATTTGCTGGCAAGAAGGTGGGTATTATTTTATCTGGCGGTAATGTTGATTTAACGAATTTACCTTTTTAAAACCCCACGGTTTCTTTTAATTTGCAATGTGAAAAAACTACTATTAATTGTCGCTATTTTAAGCGCCATGGCAATGCAAGGCCAACAAAAGGAGTCTACTTTTATAGACGCCAACTATTTCTATGGTAGTATTTTAAGACACAATAAAGATATAGAGCACCTTATTAAAGGCCACCCAAAGGGGTTTATCTTAGGCTACAATGTTAAAACCTATGGGTCAGAGCGTTGGCAAGAGGCTTATAATTATCCAGATTTTGGGGTGTCTATGGTGTATCAAAATCCTCAAAATGATGTCTTGGGCAGCACCATCAGTATACATGGACACTATAATTTTTATTTTCTGAAAAGAAACCTGTTTTTGCGTATTGCTACAGGTATCGCATACGCAGAAAACCCCTATGATATTGACACAAACCCAAATAATAATGCCTATGGTACTCACTTGCTAGGGTCTTCATATTTTATGCTTGGGTATAATAAACCAACTATTTTCAAAGGTTTTGGGCTCAAGGCAGGCCTCTCTTTGATTCATTATTCAAACTCAAGTGTTAAATCTCCAAACTCAAGCGCCAACACTTTTGCTGCCACACTGGGTGTTACCTACCAAATAGATGCAGATACCCAACCTAGCTATACTACAACAGCTGGTTTTGATAAAGTAACACAACCTATACATTTTAATATGGTGCTTCGTGGCGGTATTCAGGAAGGGCGAGTAATTGGCCTTGGTCAAAAACCATTTGTTGTTGTCTCTGGATATGCAGACAAAAGACTGAGCTATAAAAGCTCTATACAACTGGGGGTAGATGCTATTTTTGCTAAATTTTTAGAAACAGAAATAGCCTATAGCGCTGCTGCGTTTCCAGAAAATGGAGTTACTGGAGATGAAGACTACAAGAGAGTTGGCGTTTTTGTAGGCTATGAATTACATCTAAATAAATTATCTCTTATTGGCCAGGTTGGGTATTATGCCTATTACCCCTTTAAGTTTGAATCTCGCGTGTATTTAAGGCCAGGTTTAAAGTATTACATTTCCGAAAAAGTGTTTGCAGTGGTTACCTTAAAATCTCACTGGGCAAGTGCAGAAAATGTTGCATTTGGAGTTGGTTTTAGAATTTAAAATAATGAAGAAAATAATACTCTTAGCAATAAAAAAAACAACAGCACTTGTGTTACTAGGGCTCTTGTGCTCTTGTAATTCTGACGCTATTGGTGATTGTTTTCAGGCCGCTGGAGATAGCGTTACAATGACAGTTGAGGTGCCTCCTTTTTTAAGAGTAAGATCAGAGGGAGAGGTTACATTGCTTATAAAGCAAGGTGATGTGCAGCAGGTTAGTCTTACCACCGCAGAGAATTTACTTACAGATGTATCTGTATATGTTTTTGATGATACCTTGATTGTTAGAGATACAAATGCGTGTAATTTTGTGAGAGATTACGGCCTTACAGTGGTTACAATAACAACACCAAATCTCACACACATTAGAAACTCCTCTAACTATGATATAACAAGCATAGGCACCTTAGCTTTCCCAGAATTAACATTAACTAGTAATACAAATAACGGTCCAGGTGGTATTGTGTCTTTAAAAAAAGCCGGTGATTTTTATCTAGATGTTATGTGTGATGCTTTTAATGTAAGCGCCAATGGGCAAAGTGTTTTTTATATAAGCGGCGCTGCTACCACTGCAAGGGTTGTTTTAAATGATGAGAATCCGCGCTTTGAGGGTAGAGACTTCTTGGTAAATGAGTTTGATTTTTTTCACAGAAGCGCCAATAAAATGATTGTAAACCCTATAGATAAACTCTCCGGGCAGCTGGTAAGCACTGGAGATGTAATTTGTGTAAGCCGCCCGGATATAGTTGAGGTAGAGACACTTTTTACGGGCCAATTAATTTTTGAATAAATTCATTAAAACAAACATCAATGATTTGTTGTTTGTTTTTGGAGAGAATTTCTAAAGCCAGCAAAAAGCAAAATATGGCCTTTGTGAAAGATGATAACTTAGATGCTGTTAACCTTCACTTAGTGCATGCTATGTTGGGAGAGTAGAATTGCTAATAGTTTCACAAATAATTTTTAAACCCTACTAGAATAGCTACTTTTGTCCAAGGTAAAATAAATAGCAATACGCTTTTACCAAAGGGTGCTGGTCTGCATTACAAAACTTCAATAAAGTTGGATTATTGTATTTTAATACACCCAAAAGGCCTCAATAGAGGCTCTTTTTTTTGATTTAATATATGAAAAATAATAAAGAATTAGGTGCTTGGTTAAAAAACATGGGGCTTTCCCATCCATTGTTAATTGCAGGGCCTTGTAGCGCAGAAACACAAGAGCAGGTTTTAGAAATTGCACATCAATTAAAAGATACAAATACTACCGTGCTAAGAGCTGGTATTTGGAAACCAAGAACACGTCCAGGTAATTTCGAGGGTGTTGGCGAAATAGGTCTTAAATGGCTGCAAAGAGCCAAACAAGAGACAGGCTTACTAACAACAACAGAGGTGGCCAATGCAGCACATGTTGATTTAGCCCTAAAGCACGATGTTGATATTTTGTGGGTTGGAGCTCGCACTACAGTGTCTCCATTTATGGTTCAAGAAATTGCAGAAGCCTTAAAGGGTACAGGTAAAACCGTGCTGGTAAAAAACCCTGTAAATCCAGATTTGGCTTTGTGGCTTGGGGCTGTAGAGCGTTTTTATAAGGTTGGATTGAAAAATTTGGCGGCAGTACACCGAGGATTTTCCTCTTACGAGAAACAGACCTACCGTAACAATCCAGAGTGGCAAATACCTATTGATTTACAAAATGAATTTCCAGACCTTCCGCTTATTCTTGACCCTTCACATATAGCAGGGAAAAGAGATCTTATTTTTGATTTATGCCAAACAGCCTTAGATCTCAACTATGATGGTATTATGGTAGAAACCCATCATGATCCAGACAATGCTTGGAGTGATGCACAGCAGCAAATAACACCAGCGGCTTTAAAGCAAATGACCAAAGATTTGCGCATACCTCTTCAGGAGACAGATGCCATTGAGTTTAAAAATAAACTCAATACTCTTCGTACCAAAATAGATGTATTAGATCATAAATTACTAGAAACCTTAGGAAAGCGGATGGGTATTGCAGATGAAATTGGCGCTTTAAAAAAATCAAACAACATAGCGATTCTGCAGGCCAAACGTTGGAATGAAATTTTAGGTAAAATGATTCTTAAGGGGCAGGAGCATACCCTTAGTGAAGCCTTTATTTTAAAAATTTATAAAGCCATCCATCAAGAGTCTATCAATCACCAAAATAAGGTCATCACCAAAAAGTAAAAAAATAAAAAAGCCTGTATGTTATATACAGGCTTTTTTTTATAGAATTGGTTTGTTATTCTGTTTTACTTTTTTTGAAAATATAACGCGTTATAAAAATACCTTTTCCATCATCTTTACCAGCGTCACTCTCTATACCACTGTTTACAAAGGCTAATTCCCAGCCTTCTTCTGCCATGGTGTTGATCTTAGAAGTTACAAGCGCATCATTTGTTGCAATGTTCTGAAAACGAATTCCTCCAATGTTAAAGAAGTTTAATAATTTGGTTTCATCATACCCCTTTACACGAATTTCTCCGCGATCTGTTTTGTTTCTTTTATCCTTTTCTCCAGTTTTTGTAGAGGTTGCATCTTTATAATTTCTGGTGTCATTAGCTGAAATCATACGAGACCTTCCCAAACCATTAGGGATTATAGACTCTATTACAGTTACTGTTTGATACTGGTAGACTTGTGCGTTTACATCAAAAGAAAATAAAGCCACTAGTGCTACTACTAAAATAAGTTTTTTCATAGTTTTTTTTATTAAATTAATTTTAGCAAATCTATATAAAATGTATGCCATCCCATTAAAATTTCAGAGTTTTGTAATTAATGAATGGAGTTGTCTATAAATCTACAGGGAGTTGGTATACCGTTAAGGCTACCGACGGAGTTTTCTATGAATGTAAAATAAAAGGAAAGTTTAGAATTGAAGGTATAAAAAGCACCAACCCAGTAGCTGCAGGAGATCATGTGGTGTTTGAAGTAGAAACTAAAGGTGATGAGACTATTGGCATTATCAATAAAATTGCACCTCGAGAGAATTATATTATACGTAAATCTGTAAACCTATCTAAGCAAACACATATTATTGCGGCTAATGTAGATGTGGCTTTTTTGCTTGTAACCCTAAACAACCCACCTACATTTGCACCCTTTATAGATCGTTTTTTGGTAACGGCAGAAGCCTATCACATAAAAGCAGTGCTGCTTTTTAATAAAATTGACACCTACAACGAAGACCAAACACTAGAGATAAAGTACCTCGCAGCCCTATATAGGGCTATTGGGTATGAGTGTATTGGTATTTCAGCCAAAACAGGAAAAAACATAGATAAGGTAAAACAAATGATGCAAGGTAAAGTGTCTATGTTTTCTGGACATAGTGGGGTAGGAAAATCTACACTAGTAAATACTTTAGAGCCAACACTAGAACTAAAAACAAAGCAAATTTCTACCCAACACATGCAAGGACAGCATACCACTACCTTTGCAGAAATGTATGACCTCTCTTTTGGGGCGCAGATTATAGACACTCCTGGGATTAAAGGATTTGGGGTTGTTGAGGTAGAAAAACAAGAGCTGGGTAATTATTTTCCTGAGTTCTTTGAACTTAAAGATCAGTGCAAATTCAACAATTGCTTGCATAAACAGGAGCCTAAGTGCGCCATAAAGGACGCCTTAGACAACGACACACTATCATGGTCTCGCTATAAGAGTTATTTGCAAATTTTAGAGGGGGAACAAGAACATTTCAGAAAAGATATTTATAACAAAAAAGAATAATTAGAGCAGCACTCATATTGCTTGAGGGCTCTTACTATTACATTTGTGTATGAGAGTAGTGATACAAAGAGTGAAAGAAGCCTCGGTTAGTGTTCAAGGGGCGAAAATTTCAGAAATACAAAAAGGTTTGCTTATTTTAGTGGGCGTTGAAACTCAAGATAACCAGCAAGATATAGATTGGTTGGTGGCAAAAGTGGCCAAGCTTCGTATTTTTGAAGACCCTCTTGGAGCCATGAATGTGTCGCTTCAAGATATAGATGCAGATGTTATTGTGGTAAGCCAATTTACACTCCACGCCAGCACTAAAAAAGGCAATCGTCCTTCTTTTATAAAGGCTGCCAAGCCAGAGGTTGCAATACCATTATACCAAGGGTTTGTAGATAGTTTAGAAAAGGAGCTCGACAAGAAAATACAAACAGGACAATTTGGAGCTATGATGGAAGTAGCTCTTATAAATGATGGCCCTGTAACGATCACGATAGATTCAAAAAATAAAGAGTAATGGATATTAAAAACGCACAACAAGAAGTAGACACCTGGATTAAAACCCATGGAGTTCGTTATTTTAATGAACTTACAAACATGGCGCAACTCACAGAGGAAGTAGGAGAGGTAGCCCGCATAATTGCTAGGCGCTATGGAGAACAAAGTGAGAAAGAAAGTGATACAAACAAAGATCTTGGAGAAGAACTAGCAGATGTTATGTTTGTAGTTTTGTGCCTTGCCAACCAGACAGGCGTAGATTTACAAGATGCCTTTGATAAAAAATTGGATATTAAAACCAAGCGTGATCATGACAGGCATCACAACAATGAAAAACTACACTAATGTTTAAAAAAGTTACTAGTCATAAAGGGTTTTGGAAATCTGTGACAACACTTACATTGGCCTTTGCCGTTGTGTTCTTTTTTGTACAATGGGCCTTTGTTGGCTTTAGTGCAGGGTTTTTAAAAGTGAGTTTAAGAACGGTTGTTGCACTACTACTTGGAGGTTTTGTTTATGGTTTTTCAATGACCTACGGAAAGTTTTGGGGAAAATTAAAAGAGAAAGCCACTAAAAATAAATGATTGCAAAACTCTCAAAATATAAAGATATACCCCAGGCTTCTATTTTTTTGTCTGGTTCAAAAAGTGAGAGTAATAGACTGTTAATTTTGCAAGCCTTATATCCAGATATTGAGATAGAAAATATAGCCTCCTGTGATGATACTACTGTATTACAAAAAGCCCTCGCTAGCCAAGATGATACTCTAGATATTCATCACGCAGGTACGGCAATGCGTTTTTTAACCGCCTATCTAGCCGCAACTACCCAAAAAGAAATTACCCTCACTGGAAGCCCCTCAATGCGTCAGCGGCCTATAGGCCCTTTGGTAGCCGCTTTAAGGGATATGGGCGCAGCTATAACTTATACAGGTAAACAAGGGTACCCTCCCCTTAAAATAGCACCTGCCACGCTCAGTGGTAATGCTACTATAGATGCTGGTATGAGTAGCCAATACATTTCTGCATTAGCACTTATTGGGCCTTATTTAAAAAAGGGACTTACTCTTACCCTTACAGGCAACATTACCTCAAAACCATACATAGACATGACTTTGTCTTTACTCTCTCAAATTGGGGTAGAGAGTACTTTTAAAGGTCAAGATATTAGGATACTGCCCTTAAAAAAAAGCAACAAGGTTAAGATTACTGTTGAGGGAGATTGGAGTTCGGCATCTTACTTTTATAGTTTAGTAGCGCTGTCAAAAAAACGCTGTGTGCACCTCTCTAGTTTTAAAACAAATAGTTTGCAAGCAGATGCCGCATTGGCCTCTCTTTATAAAACCTTAGGGGTTACAACCACAGCTATAGATTCCCAAACCATAGCCCTTTCAAAAAATGATGCCCCGCTACCCGCCGGCTTTAAGGCAGATTTAACTCCTAGCCCAGATTTGGCTCAAACCATTGCTGTTACTTGTTTTGGTTTAGGGATAGCCTGCCATCTTACAGGATTACATACCCTTAAAATAAAAGAGACAGATAGGCTAGTGGCGCTGCAAAATGAGTTGACCAAATTAGGCGCTGTGGTGCACATCACGCAAGACACATTGCTGTTAGAGTCTCACGAGATAGCCTTTGAAAATAGAACGCAAGACATAGAAATAGCTACCTATGATGACCATAGAATGGCTATGGCTTTTGGGGTATTGGCTGAGTTGTTTTGTGTTACGATCCAGGACCCTATGGTGGTCACAAAATCATACCCAGCGTTTTATTCTGATTTAAAAAAGATGGGAATAAGCGCAGACTTTTGTTAGGAAAAAGTAGCCCTAAGATTCTCATATTCAAAATACTTTCAATAATAAATGGCCATTTACTTGACAAGGCCTATCCTCAGATTGTATATTTGCAGCTTTTGAATTTAAAGCCAACAAAAGCACATGAAGTTATCACATTTTCATTTTGATTTACCACCAGAGTTGTTAGCAGAATATCCAGCCGAAAACAGAGACGAGTCTCGCCTTATGGTTTTGAACAGGAAAGAGCAAACCATCGAGCACAAGATGTTTAAAGATCTTATCGATTATTTTGACCAGGATGATGTACTGGTCATGAATAACACCAAGGTGTTTCCTGCACGTTTGTATGGTAACAAAGAAAAAACTGGAGCAAGAATAGAAGTATTTTTGCTACGTGAATTAAATCCAGAAACACGCCTTTGGGACGTATTAGTTGATCCAGCACGTAAAATACGTATTGGAAACAAGTTGTATTTCGGAGATGATGAAACACTAGTAGCTGAGGTTATAGACAACACCACATCAAGAGGAAGAACGCTTCGTTTTTTGTTTGACGGCTCGTATGAAGAATTTAGAAATAAACTAACAGAGCTGGGAGAAACACCACTTCCAAAATATATTAAAAGAGATGTAGAGCCAGAAGATGCAGAAAGATACCAAACTATTTTTGCCAAAGAAGAAGGTGCTGTAGCTGCTCCAACAGCTGGGCTTCATTTCTCAAAGCATTTGTTAAAACGCCTAGAAATTAAAGGGGTTGATTTTGCAGAGGTAACTCTTCATGTTGGTCTTGGAACTTTTAGCGCCGTTGAGGTAGAAGATTTGTCTAAGCACAAAATGGATAGTGAAGAAATGCGCATAGATCAAAGCACTGTAGATGTGATTAACAATGCCATTATTGAAAAAAGACGTATTTGCGCCATAGGAACTACCGCAATGAGAGCCTTAGAGAGTTCTGTTTCTTCTCAACATACCCTAAACCCATATGCAGGTTGGACAAACAAGTTTGTTTTCCCTCCTCATGATTTTAGTATTGCAAATGCAATGGTAACCAATTTTCATACCCCAAAATCTACACTTTTAATGATGGTTTCTGCCTTTGCAGGATATGATTTCACTAAAAGAGCCTACCAAGAAGCTATAAAAGAAAAGTATAATTTCTTTTCATATGGTGATGCGATGTTAATTATCTAACACCAATGTAGTTTAAAAACAAAAAGCGCTAATGTGTAATGCAGTAGCGCTTTTTGTTTTTCTAGGGTTTTAGTGCTGCTATTTGCTTTAAATGATGTATTTTAGTTCCACTATTTTTTTGATTTGATAAAAAAACTCACATACATATTAGTTTTTCTAGTTGCTGTCTTGCCTATGTGCTCGCAGGAGCCTATAAGCTGGGATTTTGATGTAGACTCCCAGGAAAAAATAATCTCATTGCCGCCTCTAGATCTTGAGGCTATTGTGGCAGAAGACGCCTTGAATGATATTTATAAAAATCAACCCTGGCGTTATGGTATTTCAAGACCACTAGCAATAGATATAAATTCTCAAGGGTCTTGGACAACCCTTCCAAATGAGCAAGGTAGGGTATGGCTTGTGGGTATTAGATCTCCAGAGGCTTTGAATTTAAGTGTAAATTTTGATGATATTTTTATACCAAATGGCGCTCGTTTACAACTTTTTAATGGAGATAGAACAGACGTTACACGCACCTACGGATCCCTAGAGAACACCCCTAACGGGAAACTGGGTTCTTGGTTTGTCTCTGGTGATGTGATTTGGATAGAATACTTTGAGCCCCTCGGAGTTGATCAAGTTTCTAAACTGCAAATAGGGAGTGTTATTCATGGCTACAGAATGGGTAGAGTAGCCCAGTTTGTTTCAAAAAACAAAGACTTCAATGATAGTGGGGCTTGTAATTATGATGTGAACTGTCCTGTTGGTGATGATTTCGAAACCCATAAAAATATTATTAAAAAATCGGTTGCATTACTTACTCTAGGAAACGGATATTTATGCTCTGCATCTTTGCTCAATAACACCGCTGGAGATAAAAAACCATTTTTATTAACGGCAAACCACTGTCTGCAAAATAGTGATCCTACTTATTGGAGCGTTCGTTTTAACTGGATGAGTCCAGGTCCTGTTTGTGCTCAAGAAGACGCAAGTGTAGACATACAAACAAACTTTACTATTAGTGGGGCAACTCTAAGGGCTAGCAACACGCTAAGTGATTTTGCGCTAGTAGAGCTCGTGAATCCCGTACCTCCATCCTGGGACATTGTTTTTGCAGGCTGGGATAGAAGTGATACTGAGCCACTTTTTGAGGTGGGTATTCATCATCCTAATGGAGATATCATGAAGATATCTAGAGATGATGATGGCGCTGTAAAAGAAAATGCAAACGGGACACAAGTTTGGCTTATTGGCGGAGTGTCTGTGGGTAGCGGTGATGGCTGGGAGCTTGGAACTACCGAGAGTGGTTCTTCGGGATCTCCACTGTTTAGTGATACAGGAAAAATCATTGGCCAATTATACGCAGGACAATCAAACTGTATAGGTTCAGAAAACAATAATGATTATGATATTTATGGAAGGTTTGGCATCTCTTGGGACGCTGGACAAAGCCCTTCCTCAAGGCTTAAAGATTGGTTAGACCCTCTTGGTACAGGACAAACTACAACAGCATCTGTGCAAAATATATTAGGGGTTCCAGATAATCTATTAACGGGTGTTTTAGAGATATTCCCCAATCCTGCATCAAGTGTTCTTAGGGTAACAAATACAAGATATCCTAATCTTGTTTATAATTTGTATACTGCTACCGGGCAACGTGTAATGGGAGGTTCCCTTTCAAACACCGATAACAACATAAACGTTGAGAGCGTAGTTAAAGGAATCTATTTCTTGCAGCTTATAGATGGTAATACCAACGAGCAAATCACCAAAAAAATTAGTATAGATAAATAGTTTTTACTTAGATGGTTTCTCTTTAGTCGTTTCTTAAAAAACTAAGAAACGATTTTTTTATGCACTAAAGTGGCTGTCTCTTATACACATCTCCGAGCCCACGAGACAGGCAGAAATCTCGT
>CAJXUG010000008.1:0-21542 GCA_913060785.1 uncultured Flavobacteriaceae bacterium
TCTACACTATCCTCTTCGTCGGCAGCGTCAGATGTGTATAAGAGACAGTTAATAAGCAATGCCTTAGCAGCAGGTACTAGCTATAAAGAGTTTAGAGAAGAAGTTTCAAACCATGCTAAATTAAAAACCACCACTGGGCCAAATCAAACAGATGCCCTGATTAATTACACCAAGCTTAATGACGCAAGAATGAGGCGTTTGGATAAAACCACAAAAATTTCAGAAACTCATCAAACTCTTTTTTCTAATTATCAAAAGAAGGTAACTTGGCTAGTTCTCACAGAGAGTTGGTGTGGTGACGCTGCACAATCTTTGCCAGTGCTCAATAAAATTGCCGCCATAACACCACATCTTACTTTAAAAGTAGTCTTGCGTGATGCGCATATAGATTTAATGCAACACTTTTTAACCAATGGGGCCATGGCTATCCCAAAGTTAATTGCTATAGATGAGGTCTCTGGAGATATTCTTGGGCAATGGGGTCCAAGACCTAGCGAGGCTACAAAAATGGTAGCCCATTACAAAGCTGCAAATGGCAGCCTTAGCCCAGAGTTTAAAAAAGATTTGCAAATTTGGTATACCAAAGATAAAGGCCAAAGTGTTATTGATGATATTACACGAATATTAACCTAGTTTTTATGCACCTATAGAGCTATCAAAGTGTGCAATTACCTCCTCAATGGTGTGCGCGTTTTTAACATCAAATTCGCCAATTTTTGTCCGGCGTAATTCAGATAGATGCCCGCCATTGTTTAGTGCTTTTCCAAAATCATGCGCCAAAGATCTTATATACGTTCCTTTGCTACAGGCTACTCTAAAGTGCACATCAGGTAGATCAATACCAGTAATTTCAAAAGCAGAAATATGAACCTCACGCATTGGTATGTCTACTGTTTCTCCAGCCCTGGCATATTCATATAAGCGTTTTCCTTCTTTTTTTAAGGCAGAAAATATGGGAGGTTGTTGCATTATATCTCCCACAAATTGCTCACGAGCCTTATTAATAGCTTCTTGTGTAATACCCGCAATAGCAAATTTTTGGTCTATCTGTGTTTCCAAATCATAACTGGGTGTGGTGCCTCCAAGGGTAATAGTACCTGTATATTCTTTGTGCTGGGCTTGGTATGTTTCTATTTGTTTGGTGAATTTACCGGTGCATAAAATTAGTAATCCACTAGCCAAGGGGTCTAGTGTTCCGGCATGACCTACTTTTATTTTTTTGATATCAAAGCCTTGACGTATAAGCCATCTTACTTTATTTACCACCTGAAAAGAAGTCCAGCCCAGGGGTTTGTCTATAAGAAGTACTTGTCCTGTTTGGTAGTCTTGTTTTTGTAGTTTGCCCAGATTCATGTTTTGTATTTAAATGTATAAACCAAAACCAATGGCAAGTAATCCAACCACCACACAATAAATAGAAAAGTAAGACAATTTACTTTTTTTCACTAATTTAATCATCCATGTACAGGCAATCAGGCCGCTTATAAAGGCCGCAATAAAACCAACACCTAGTGTGGTAAAATTGGTAGCCTCTGTGGTTAATTCTCCGCCCAGTATATCTTTGGCAATTTTTCCAAAGATTAACGGAATTACCATTAAAAAAGAGAATCGCGCCGCTTTACTTTTATCATTACCTAGTAGTACAGAGGTAGAGATGGTAGCTCCACTTCTGGAGATTCCAGGCAACATAGCTACCGCCTGAGATAGTCCAATAATAAGGGCATTTTTAAAGGTAACTGGTTTGCCAGTGTTTTTAGATCTATCTGCCAGCCACAAAAGTAGCGCAGTAACAAGTAGCATAAACCCTACAAATGCAATGTTTCCTCCAAAAAAGGATTCTAGTTCTTCTTCAAAAAGCAATCCCACCACTACGGCAGGAAGCATAGAGATTACAATTTTTGACACAAATTGTGTCTCTTCATTCCAAGAAAATTTTAACAGCGAAGTACAGATTTCAACAATGTCTTTTCTAAAAACCACTATGGTGCTTAATGCTGTTGCAAAGTGAAGTATTACTGTAAAAAGAAGACTTTCTTCAGGGATAGAGTTGTCTCCTAAAATAGCTTTCCCTAGTTCTAGGTGACCACTTGAAGAAACAGGTAAAAATTCTGTAAAGCCTTGGATTATTCCAAGAATAATAGCGTCCAATACGTCCATTTATTTCTTTTTTCTAGTGTCTAGTAAAATGGCATACACCTCAACTCCAAAGCCAATCAAAATAAGTGCAGGTGCAAGACGGATGCGTCTCCAATTGTAAATTTCAGGATTAAATACTGCAGGGTCATTACTTCCTCCTCCAGACATTAATATAAAGCCTAAAGCAATTAGCCCAGCTCCTATTGCCATAAAAATATAATTTTCACGTTCAAAAATAAAATGCGCTTTGGCGATTTGTTTTCGTTTTTTTTCTCCCATAATAGTGTCTATAGAGTAGGGTAATATTTAAAGGTTATCTAAATTAGTAACAAAGGTATGGAATTAAAATTCTGTGAAAAGTATTTCATCACCCAAACCTAATTGTGAAATATGGTTGCTCTCAAGACCAAACCAAAACTTGTAGAGGTGTAATGTTATTTTTTCACCCATGACTTTGCGCTCAAGTTGTATTACGTCCAAATCCCTCTCTGTACCTCTATTGATGTAATAAAAATCTCCATTGGCTTCTTTGAAAAAGATGTCTGCAGCATCTGTAGCATATATTTGGGTTACTACAATTTGTTTTACAATACACTCCTGTTTTTTTGCATTATTAATAATACAACTTTGCAGTAAAAATAAACAAGCCACCGCTCCAATAGTCTTAGTAATATAGCTCATCGGTTTTTAAATTTAAAAAGCGCTGTGTAGCAAAATAGGTACTTATCCATGAAATAAATAAACCCATCAAAAACACAAACCCAAACAAGCTCCCTAGCATTATTTTGTCACTCAATAGTTCAAGATCTGGAAAACTTTTGTCACTGTAGTACATCACACCAGCCATGCCCCAGATGGCCAAAAAGGCCCCAATAACACCAAGGCGTAAACTCCTTAAGATAAAAGGCAGCCTAATAAAGCGTTTTGTAGCTCCTACCATTTGCATGGTTTTTATGGTAAATCGTTTCGAATACACAGACAGTCTTATAGAGCTGTTAATAAGCAGTATGGCAATGATTAAAAACACCCCTGCAGTAACCATAACCCAGAAGCTAATTTTGGTAATATTGTCTGTGAGTTTTTCTATTAGGGGTTTGTCGTAGATAACATCATCTACAAAATCTTTGTTTTTAAGTTGTGTTACAATGTCTTCAATTTTTTGTGGCGTAACAAATTTTGCCAGTAAACGCACATCAATACTATTTTGCAGGGGATTATCACCAAGGTACTCCATAAAATCCTCACCAATGGTAGCGCTGTGCTGCTGTGCGGCCTGCTCTTTTGTAACGTAGATTGCTTCTTTTGTGAAATCTGCTAGGGCTAGACTTTGTTTTAGTTGTGTTATTTCTGCTTCCTTGGCACTGTCTTTTAAAAACACCACAAGAGGAATTTGTTCCTTGAAATAGTCACCAACCTTTTGGCTATTTAATACCAATAGCCCGAGAAGGCCCAGTAAAAACAATACCAAAGAGATGCTCAGAACTACCGAAAAATAGGATGAAATTAATCTGCGTTTCTGAAATGTTTCAAAAGAGGATGCCATAGAGGTATAACTAGAATTGCACGTATTTATTGTGCAGTAAAAATACGAAATTCATTGAAACACAGGGTATGGCTTTATTGTTTTTAAGCATTGCTTGACTTTAATTTGTATTTCAAGTTTTGGCTTTGGTATCTTTAGCAATTCGGACAATAGATGTAAATTTGTTAATCATAAATCCAGGATCAATGAGCACGTATCATTTTAATGAAATTGAAGCCAAATGGCAAAAGCATTGGGCAGATTACGGAACCTTTCACGCATCTAATGAAAGCCAAAAGCCAAAGTACTATGTACTAGATATGTTCCCTTACCCATCTGGTGCTGGCTTGCATGTTGGTCACCCTCTAGGGTATATTGCCAGTGATGTCTATGCAAGATACAAACGACATAAAGGATTTAATGTACTACACCCACAGGGCTATGATTCTTTTGGATTGCCCGCAGAGCAGTATGCCATTCAAACAGGACAGCATCCAGCTCAGACCACACAAGTAAATATAGAGGGCGGGGTAGATAATCAATCAAATACCATTACAGGATACAGAAAACAGTTAGACAACATAGGTTTTTCTTATGATTGGAGTAGAGAGGTGCGTACCTCAAATCCAGCATACTACAAATGGACACAATGGATTTTCACCAAACTCTTTGATAGTTGGTATTGTAAAACCAGTGATAAAGCGCGCAGTATTTCTTCCTTAGTTGCTATTTTTAAACAAGATGGAAACGCAAATATCTCAGCTGTATGCGATGATGACATTGCACTATTTACATCAAACCAATGGGCTGGATTTTCTAATGAAACACAACAGCAAATACTTTTAGGGTACCGATTAACCTACTTGGCAGAAACCGAGGTAAATTGGTGTGCAGAGCTAGGAACCGTGTTGGCCAATGATGAAATAGTAAATGGTGTAAGTGAAAGAGGAGGTTATGCAGTGGTCCGCAAAAAAATGAAGCAATGGAGCATGCGTATTTCTGCATACGCAGAACGCCTGTTACAAGATCTAGACAATTTGCAATGGAGTGAATCTATTAAAGAAACACAGCGCAATTGGATTGGAAAATCTGTAGGAGCTACAGTTGTTTTTAATGTAAACGGGCACGACGCAAAAATACCGGTGTTTACCACACGGCCAGACACTATATTTGGTGTAAGCTTTATGACTTTGGCCCCAGAGCATGAGTTGGTGGCTCCACTTACCACGCCAGATCAAAAACAAGCCGTTGATGCTTATGTAAAGGCCACCGCAAAAAGAAGTGAGCGTGAGCGTATGGCAGATGTAAAAACCATAAGTGGTGTGTTTACAGGAGCATATGCCCAGCACCCATTTTCTAAACAACCTATCCAAATTTGGATTGGAGATTATGTTTTGGCAGGCTACGGAACAGGAGCTGTAATGGCTGTGCCCTGCGGAGATCAAAGAGATTATGATTTTGCCAAACATTTTGATTTGCCCATCCCTAATGTTTTTCAAAATGCAGATATCAGCGAGCTTGCCTTTAGCGATAAAGACACGGCCGTAATTACAAACAGTGATTTTTTAGATGGCTTATCTTATAAAAAAGCTGTAAAGCTTGCTATTTATGAGTTAGAAAAAATAGGAGCTGGTGCCGGCAAGACAAATTATAGGCTTCGTGATGCGGTGTTTTCTAGACAGCGTTATTGGGGAGAACCCTTCCCGGTGTATTATAAAAACGGCTTACCTCATACCATAGCGGTAGAGCATTTACCTATCGAGCTTCCAAAGATTGAAAAATACCTTCCCACAGAAACAGGAGAGCCTCCTCTAGGGCGCGCAGTTATTTGGGCCTGGGATGCTCAAAAATGTGCCGTGGTAAGTAACGAGCTTGTAGATAACCAAAATGTATTTCCGTTGGAGCTAAACACCATGCCAGGATGGGCTGGGAGTAGCTGGTATTTCTTTAGATACATGGAAAAGGCAGACAGAGATACGGTCTTTGCAAGCCAAAAGGCCCTAGATTATTGGCAAAATGTTGACTTGTATATTGGAGGTAGTGAACACGGTACGGGCCATTTATTGTATAGCCGATTTTGGGTAAAGTTTTTGTATGATTTGGAATACGTACCAGTTAAAGAGCCCTTCAAAAAAATGATCAACCAAGGGATGATTTTGGGGGAGAGTGCATTTGCATATAGAGTTGCTGGAGAAAATAAATTTGTTTCTAAAGGTAAAACCAAAGGCTATACCACACAGCCCATACACACAGATGTTTCTTTTGTAAACACCTCCAATGAACTTGATATTCAGGCCTTTAAAAACTGGCGCGTTGAATTTAAAAATGCTGAGTTTATAACAGAAGATGACGGTAGTTTTAAAGTGGGACGTGAGATTGAAAAAATGTCTAAGTCAAAATATAATGTGGTAAATCCAGATGATATTTGCAGCCAATATGGCGCAGACACCCTGCGTATGTATGAGATGTTTTTAGGACCACTAGAACAAGCAAAACCTTGGAGTACTGCAGGTATTTCTGGGGTGCATAGCTTCTTGAAAAAACTATGGCGTTTATTTCATTTAGGTACAGATGAGGTTTTTAATGTTTCTCAAACTCCAGCAAGTAAGGATGCTTTAAAGGTGCTACATAAAACCATAAAAAAGGTGGAGGATGATATTGAGAATTTCAGTTTTAACACCTCGGTTTCTACTTTTATGATTGCCGTAAATGAGCTTACAGCTCAAAAGTGCAACAGTAAAGAAATTCTAGAACCTCTAACAGTTTTAATTTCACCATATGCACCTCACATTGCAGAGGAGTTGTGGAGTAAATTAGGACACCAAGATAGTATTTCTGGGGTCGGGTTTCCAGTTTTTGACCCAAGCCATTTGATAGAAAGCAGTAAAGAATACCCAATTTCTTTTAACGGTAAAATGCGTTTTAAAATGGAACTGCCACTTGATATGTCTAAAGAGAATATAGAAGCTGCTGTAATGGCAAATCCAAAAACCATACAACAACTAGATGGGCGTGTACCTAAAAAAGTAATTGTAGTTCCTGGAAAGATTATTAATATTGTAGGATAAAAAAATAGCACGCTTTTTGCGGGATAGTTTATAATTAAAATTACAAATTAGTATGATGGGATATTATATCGTTGCGGGACTTATCTTTTTGGCGAGTTCTTATATTAGCAAGAAATTAAAAAGCAAGTTTAAACACTATTCTAAAATACAGTTAAAAAATGGCATGAGTGGCAGAGAAATTGCTGAAAAAATGCTTGCCGACAACTCAATTACAGACGTAGATGTAATTAGTGTTAGTGGTCAACTAACAGATCATTACAACCCCTTAAACAAAACTGTAAATTTAAGTCAATCTGTATACAATCAGCGAAATGCAGCAGCGGCAGCTGTTGCAGCCCATGAAGTTGGTCATGCTGTGCAGCATGCCACAGCCTATAGCTGGCTAACGCTAAGAAGTAAAATTGTACCTGCCGTTGGCATTGCCAGTAAGTTGTCAAACATTGTTATAATGATTGGTTTAGTACTCTCTGGTACAGGGTCTATTTTTGGCACTAATATATTTCTATTAGGGATTGTTTTATTTGCAATAACCACTGCTTTTTCTATCATTACCCTACCCGTTGAGTATGACGCTAGTAACCGCGCCTTGGCCTGGCTTGAAAAAGAGCGCATTGTCACAAATGAAGAATTAGCAGGATCAAAAGATGCTTTAAAATGGGCGGCCAGAACCTATCTAGTAGCCGCTTTAGGGTCTTTGGCAACCTTGCTATATTTTATTATGATGTTTCTCAATAGAAGGTAACCAAGCAAAACAGTAAATCACATTGTCAAAAGAAAGCCTGTTTAAAATTAATTTTAAACAGGCTTTCTTTTAATGGCATGAAAAACATTACCCAACTACATTCATTGGGTTGTAACCCAAATACGGGACTTTGGTTTCTGTAAAGTGAATGCCAAATTCTTGCAACTCTTTTAGAATTGGCTCATACACCTCTTTGTTTAGCGGTAATTGTACCCCAGGTGTTGTAATTTCTTTATTTAATATTCTAAGGGCTGCAATAGCAACGGGCAGGCCAACAGTTTTTGCCATTGCAGTATAGTCTTGGTCATCGCCAATGGCAACCATTTTACTGTCTATTTGGAATTTCTCTCCATTTAGTTCATAGCCAAACTTATGGTACATTACAATCATGTCTTTGTCATCTGGAGCCAAACTCCAGCTATCCATAAGTATTTTTTGTAGTCCTTGTGCTGGTGTGGCATCTTTAATGCCAAGGGTCTTGGTTGGGTTTAAGATGTCAAGATCTTCAATTTTATTCCACATTAAATCATCTTGATCAATTTTAAGGCTGTGTCTTAGTTTTAACGCGACACTATCTGTGGGTGAATAGGGTAAAAAGCTGTTTACAAATTCACGATAGCTTAAGTTTTCTGAGTTTGGAATGGTATAGGTGTCATCTGTCATTCCAAGATGTACAAACATATTCCAGGCCTTACTAAATCCAACCCTACGTATGGTTCCTCTATAGAGGGTAAGAATATCTTCAAGACCATATACACCTTGATACTTTAGGCTATTTCTATTTGCATATACCTCAAATTTTCCATAGCCCTCAACTTCAATAAATTCTGTTCTTCTAAAAAGCCTATTGTAGGGTATGTATTTAAACTTTCCTTCTTGTATAAACTCTGCAGCACCTCCTTGACCTGCCAATACCACATTTCGAGGATTCCAGGTAAATTTATAATTCCAAAGGTTGTTGTCACTCTGGGGAGCAACTAGGCCTCCTGTAAAACTCTCAAACAAGAGCATCTTTCCTCCTTTATCTTTTATGCTGTCTATAACTTGCATGGCGCTCATATGATCAATGCCAGGGTCAAGCCCAATCTCGTTCATAAACACAAGTCCTTTTTCTTTAGCCACCTGATCTAGTTGCTGCATATCATCGCTAATATAAGAGGCTGTAACCAAGTGTTTCCCATAAGAAATACAATCACGAGCTACCTCTATATGGAAACGAGCAGGAAGCATAGAGATAACAACATCACTATCTTTAACAGCTTGTTTACGCTGATGCTCATCAAAGACATTTAACAAAATACCGCGCCCATTAGGATGACCACTGGTAAGCTTTTGTGCATTTTCAATATTGATGTCTCCGATGGTCAAGAATAAATTTTCTGTAGCACTTTTGTCTAATAAGTACTTAATTAAACTTGTTGCAGAGCGACCGGCGCCTATAATTAATATGTTTCTCATCTATTTGGTTTTAATTATCTTTATAGTGCTGTAAAGACATTGACGAAAATACAAATTTGTACCATACACTATGATAAAATACCACAAAAATATAGTCATAATTGCTAGCCTTTTGGCCATGCTTGCAATTGTAATGGGAGCTTTCGGTGCACATGGTCTTAAGCCATTGATCTCTCCAGATTCATTGGCCGTTTTCCAGACGGGTGTAACCTACCAGATGTATCATGCATTGGCTTTATTAGCCTTAGCATTGATTCCTGGATTAGATATAAAAAAAGTAAAAGGAGTTTTTAGGTTTTTTGTTTTTGGAACGTTCTTTTTTTCTGGCTCTTTATATTTTCTGGCACTTAAAAGTGTCTTGCCATTTTCTGTTTCTTTTCTGGCTCCCGTGACTCCTATTGGAGGCTTGTTACTTATATTTGGTTGGGCTTTATTAGCATACAGTGTTATTAAAATGAAATAGAATATTTTAACACTAGCTTTCGGGTTTTTATAGAACCGTTTGTGGGACAACTTATTAACACTCAGATTGGATAAATAAGGTGATATAATATTATTACTTGTTTATGTTTTGTTATTTTTGCTTCACAACAATTAAAAAAAAGTATGGCGGCTAGTAACCAAACTACAAAAACGATTTCTATTGATCAATACGGAATCAAAAATGCAAAAGTTAACTATCAACTTTCGGCAAAACAACTTCATCAACAATCATTACAAAAAGGACAGGCAAAACAGGCAGATAACGGGGCACTTGCAGTAAATACTGGCGAGTTTACCGGGCGTTCTCCCTTAGATCGGTTCATTGTAAAAGATGCTGTCACGCAAGATAAAGTGTGGTGGGGGGATATCAATATCCCTTTTGATGCATACAAATTTGACGCATTGTATGATAAGGTAACAACCTATCTTTCTGAAAAAGAAGTATATGTTCGTGACAGTTATGCTTGTGCAGATCCACAATATCAATTAAATATACGTGTTATCAATGAGTATCCGTGGTCAAACATGTTTGCATACAACATGTTTTTACGCCCAACAGCAACCCAGTTGGAAGGCTTTGACCCAGAATGGTTGATCGTAAATGCACCCGGGTTTATGGCAGATGCTGCTGTTGATGGAACGCGTCAACACAATTTTGCAATCCTAAACTTTGAGAAGAAAATAGCTTTAATAGGAGGTACTGGTTATACAGGAGAAATTAAAAAAGGAATTTTTTCTGCTTTAAATTTCATCTTACCAGTTTATAAAAACACTTTGCCTATGCACTGTTCTGCAAATGTGGGAGAAGACGGCCAAACGGCGATATTCTTTGGTTTGTCTGGCACAGGAAAAACAACCCTTTCTGCAGACCCTCAACGAAGGCTAATTGGTGATGATGAACATGGTTGGACTGCAGAAAATACTGTCTTTAATTTTGAAGGCGGTTGTTATGCAAAGGTGATTAATCTCTCCCAAGAAAATGAGCCAGATATCTTTAAGGCAATCAAATCTGGAGCAATACTAGAGAATGTGATAATGGATGATCAGGGCGTCGTAGATTACACAAACATTTCTATAACTCAAAACACACGTGTTAGTTATCCAATTACCCATATTGATAATATACAAGAGCCTTCTTTAGGGAAGAATCCTAAAAATATATTTTTCTTAACCGCAGATGCTTTTGGGGTATTGCCTCCAATTGCAAAATTAACCCCTGGACAGGCGGCCTATCATTTTATAAGTGGTTACACGGCTAAGGTTGCAGGAACAGAAGCAGGAGTAACAGAGCCTCAACCAAGTTTTTCAGCATGTTTTGGTGCGCCATTTATGCCCTTACATCCAACAAAATATGCCGAAATGTTAAGTCAAAAAATGACCAAGGCTGGAGTAAATGTTTGGCTAGTAAACACGGGTTGGACTGGCGGCCCATACGGAGTTGGAACTAGAATGAAATTAAAGTACACCCGCGCTATGATAACCGCTGCTATGGACGGCTCTTTAGATGCTGCCAATAAAGACAATTATCACGTTCACTCTGTCTTTGGGTTAAACCAACCAAGAGTTTGTCCAAATGTACCAACAGAGGTATTGAGCCCGAGAGGCACCTGGAATAATGATAAAGGATATTATGAAACGGCCCACAAACTAGCGGCATCTTTCAAAGCAAATTTCAAACAATTTGAGGAGTATGCTAGCAAAGAGATTCTAGAGGGTGCTCCTCCAAAAGGATAGAAGAAAATTATAAGAGCATAAAAAAATCCGATATAGATATATCGGATTTTTTTTAAGGGTATATTAAAAAACAGTTTTAGTGTACTATTTTTTATTTTGCTGCTTGATGTATTTTTCAAGAGCCATAGTCATAGAGGGAGTCTCTGGTGTTGGGGCCTGAATATCTACACGCAATCCTTTTTCTAGAGAAGCTTTTACTGTTGTGTTACCAAATACTGCGATACGAGTATCATTTTGTTTGAAATCTGGAAAGTTTTCAAAGAGTGACTCGATACCACTTGGGCTAAAGAAAACCAAGATGTCAAAAAACACATCTTTAAGATGACTAAGGTCACTAACAACGGTTTTGTAAAATACAGATTCTGTCCAATCTACATTGAGCTCATTTAAAACTCTTGGCACCTCGGGCTTTAATTTATCACTTGCAGGAAGTAAAAACCTTTCTGTTTTGTATTTTTTTATTAGTGGAGACAGCTCGGTAAAGGTTCTCTTACCCACATAGATTTTTCGTTTTCTATACACTACATATTTTTGCAGGTAATAAGCCACAGCTTCACTTTGGCAAAAGTACTTCATGGTGTCGGGCACTTTAAAACGCAGTTCATCTGCAATTCTAAAGAAGTGATCTACAGCGTTGCGGCTTGTTAGAATGATGGCAGTGTAGTTAGTAAGATCCACTTTTTGAGACCGTACCTGTTTGCCAGAGACACCTTCTACATGAATAAAAGGGACAAAATCTATTTTCACCTTTTGCCTATCAATAAGATCAAAATAAGGGGAGTTTTCTACCTTTGGTTCAGGTTGAGAAACTAAAATAGTTTTCACTTTCATAAGCATCACTTTATTAAATTTCAACCAGTTACGTAAATACCTTATATAGTATGATGTAGGGCGAAATTTCCAGAGCGCAAAGATACAAAATAAAATAAAAGAAGTTCGTTATTATTAATTTTCCATTGGTTTTGTAACTATAAAACAGCGCAATTGCGTTTATAACAATGGTTGTGATGCAAAACAGGAGTATTATTTCTTTGTTAATTGGGGTAATATAAGCCACAACAAATAGCATTATTAAAAACAAAACACTCATTAGGTTTCTATAACTTAATTTTTGATGTACATATTGGTGTATGATATTTTCAATATTAAAGATGATTCCTATGGTTTTTTCCAGGATAACCTTTGCTACTACAAACCCGACAAACCCTCCTAGAATTTTGACGAATAAAAAAGGAGTATTTAAGAGCATTGTTGGATTTTGCCAGACTATAACTTTGTACAATAGTAAGGCAACACAAATGGCTTGTGGTATAAATAATAACACATTAAAAAGGTGGTATATAGGGTCATTTTTTCCAAAAACAAAAAAGTATTTATTGCTTAACGGTAACTTTAAAAACTCTTGAAATCTAAGCGGATATGCTATCTTTACTGCGGTTGTAATGATCATGCAGCATAACAAAAGCAGTGTGATCCAGTCTTGTGATGTATAAATTCTATCTAGATACTGCACACCTTTTTTTTTAGGTTAAAGATAACATATTGTGCAAGATCAGTAGGGCGGGAAATACATTTTTTTACCTACAAGATATGGTTTAAAAAAAGTACCTTTGTTATATTAAATTAAGGAGTATGTCTAACGCTTTGGTTGTAATACCAACCTATAACGAGATTGAGAATATTGAACTATTGTTGCGCGATATTACATTGTTGCAACGAGATTTTGATGTGTTAGTTGTGGATGATAACTCCCCAGATGGCACCTCTGCAGTAGTTGAAAAATTAGCAATAGAATTTCCAAATAGAATCTTTTTATTAAAAAGAACATCAAAGCTAGGTCTAGGAACCGCCTATATTTCAGGGTTTAAGTGGGCTTTAAAAAGGCACTATGATTTTATCTTTGAAATGGACGCAGATTTCTCTCACAACCCTAAAGATCTTCTTAGACTTTACAGTGCTTGCGAAAAAGAAAATTGTGACATGGCAATTGGTTCTCGTTATGTAACGGGAGTGAATGTTGTAAATTGGCCTATGAATAGAGTACTATTATCTTGGGGAGCCTCAAAATATGTGCGCTGGATAACGGGTATGAAAATTGATGACACCACAGCAGGGTTTATTTGCTATAGGCGCCATGTTTTAGAGACTATAAATCTAGATGCTATTAAGTTTGTTGGCTATGCATTTCAAATAGAAATGAAGTTTAAAACCTATCTCAGTAAATTTAAAATTGTAGAAGTTCCTGTAATTTTTACTGACAGGACTAAGGGTACATCAAAAATGAGCAAAGGAATTATTTCTGAGGCTATTTTTGGAGTTCTTGCCATGAAATTGAAAAGCACATTTAAAATATTAGAGATATAATGCGTACAGTTTTAATAAAAAATGCTCAAATAGTAAATGAAGGAACCATCACCAGTGGTGATGTTCTTATTGAGGCAGATCGTATTGCAGAGATTGCAACTACCATTAGCGTGAAAAGTGCTGACACTAAAGTAATTGATGCAGATGGATTTTACCTCATTCCTGGGATGATAGACGATCAAGTCCATTTCAGAGAACCAGGGCTAACCCACAAGGCAACAATTAAAACAGAATCTCGTGCTGCTGTTGCAGGAGGAATCACTTCTTTTATTGAAATGCCAAACACGGTACCTCAAGCCACCACCATAGATTTATTAGAAGAAAAATTTGCTATAGCAGCCAAGGACGCGCATGCTAATTATTCTTTTATGTTTGGTGGCACCAATGACAATTTATCTGAAATATTGAAAGTAGATAAAACGAAGGTCGCTGGCCTCAAGCTATTTTTAGGTAGTTCTACAGGAAATATGCTGGTGGATAATCCAAAGGTGCTAGAAGAAATTTTCAGCAAAACAGATTTGCTCATCTCAACACACTGTGAGGATGAAGCAACGATTAAAAAAAACTTAGAGCAAGCAATAGCTATCTATGGAGATGATATTCCTATAGAAATGCATCCAGAAATACGCAGTGAGCAGGCCTGTTATATTTCCTCTTCCCAGGCTATTGCCCTGGCTAAAAAAACAGGAGCAAGGCTGCATGTTTTTCATCTTTCAACAGCAAAAGAAACCAAGCTTTTTGACAAAAAAAAGCCATTAAAAGACAAAAAAATAACGGCAGAAGTTTGTGTGCATCATCTTTGGTTTACTAGCGAAGATTATGCCTCAAAAGGAACTAAGATTAAATGGAATCCAGCCGTTAAAACAAAAAAAGACAGAGAAGGTCTATGGAAAGCTCTCAATGAGGGCCGTATAGATGTGATAGCCACAGATCATGCCCCACACACGCTAGAGGAAAAAGACAATGTCTACACCAAAGCCCCTTCTGGAGGACCACTAGTGCAGCATGCATTAGAGGCACTATTTGAGATGCACCGTAAAGGATATATAACCGTTGAGAAATTAGTAGAAAAGGTAGCTCATAATCCGGCTATTTTATTTGAAATAAAAGATCGAGGCTATATCAGAAAAGGATACAAAGCAGATTTGGTTTTGATAAATCCAAATGCTCCATGGACGGTTACCAAAGAAAATATTGCTTATAAATGCGGTTGGTCTCCTTTTGAAGGGACCACTTTTAGAGCTAGAGTGACACATACTTTTGTAAATGGTCATTTAGCCTATGAAAACGGAAAAATAGCAAAAGCCACCAAAGGAGAGCGTTTAACTTTTAACAGATGAAATTAGAAAAGAAGTTTCTTGCCAAAAAAATACAGTTAATAAAAAAAGAACGCCTTTTTTTTATGGCACTTGTTTTTGGGCTTCTTGTAACTTCTTGCCAAGAGGTAAAAAAGCCTCAGATGCCTTCAAATTTAATTGCCCAAGATACAATGGTGTCTATTTTGGTAGACGCTTACATGATGAATGCTGCAAGGAGTATAGATAATAGAACACTAGTGAATAAAGGAGTCTTACTAGACTCAATATTATACACTAAGCACCGTATTGATAGTTTGCAATTTGCACAAAGCAATGCCTATTACGCCTCAGATCTAGATGTATACAAAAAGTTATTTTTACAGGTGCAAGAAGAATTGAAAATAGAAAAAACTAAAAAAGACACCCTATACGCTCAATACAAAAGAGCTAAAGAATTACAAAGAATAAACGATAGTGTTAAAGGCGCTAGGTTGGATAGTCTGCAAGGCATATATCCAAAAATAAAAAGAGACAGCATAGAGCAGTTATTAAAGTTAGCCCTTCAAAAAAAAGACACTATACAGATAACAAAACCCTCAAAGCAATAAGTCTTTAATGCTCAGATTTATAATCAGATGCTACACGTTTTATTGTTTGAGAAACAGTAGTGAAGCTAAAGGATAAAGATTTCTCAATTTTATGAGTATTGTAATTTGAGCGTGTGTACAAACTCTTTACGTTGGCCTTTAGGAGTCTTCTTTTTGTCCCAAACAAACTACTTACTAGCCCGTCAATGGTGCTTATTAAAAGTAATTTCCAGATAGCTATTTCTTTTTTAGGAGGGTTTTTGTCAAAGGCAAGTGCTAATTCCTTTGTGAACTCCTTATAGCTCATGGTAGCTCCTACCAAAATGTATCGTTCATTTTTAAGGTCACTGTTCATAAGTCTTTGCATGGCTAATACTACATCTCTAACATCAACCACTGCAATGCTTCCTGAAGTAAAGTAAGACATCCCTTTACTAGCTAACTTGAAAATAGCACCACTTCCAGTGCGCCAAGATCCAGCCCCCAAAATTACACCTGGGTTTACAATAATAGCATCCAAACCCTCTTGTGTGGCTCGCCAAACTTCCATTTCTGCAGCATATTTTGTAAGGCTGTACACATTGTTTGCTGCATCTTGATTAAAATGTGTGTCTTCAGTAATGCTAGTTCCATCTTCTGTAGTGCCAAGGGTTGCGATAGTACTTACATAACATAATTTCTTAATTCCGTGAGCCAGGGCTAGGTTTACTATATTGGCAGTAGCCTGGGTATTTACTTTTTTTAACAGCTCGTATTTTTTTGGGTCAAAGTCTATTATTGCAGCGCAATGATAAACTTGCTTGCAGTTTTCAAAAGCTATGGCAAGTGCTGGAATATCTGTAATATCTGCCTGTACCCACTCAATGGTGTTAAAAAGAGATGTTGCTGTTTTTTTATCTGTATAATATTCAAAGACCTTTTCTACTTTAGATAAGTCACTAGATTTTCTGTTGGTAGCGCGCAGATTTGTGCCAGATGCTGCTAAAAAATACAACAGGTGACTTCCAACCAATCCCGTACCGCCCGTAACTAAAATCATCCCACTAAAATAAGCTATTATAAGCGGTAAAAAAATACAAATTATGTAAGTTTGTTTAAATTTAAAAGTGATGGATATTTCAGATTTTGTTGAAGAATTACAATGGCGTGGAATGCTCCACGATGTAATGCCAGATACCCAAAAGCATTTACTAGAGACAATGCGAAGTGCTTATGTAGGTTTTGACCCTACCGCAGACTCTTTACACATCGGTAATCTAGTGCCCATAATGTTATTGTCATTTTTCCAGAAAGCGGGTCATAAGCCTTTTGCTTTGGTGGGTGGCGCTACAGGTATGATTGGAGATCCCTCAGGAAAATCTAGTGAACGTAATTTACTAGATGAGGCAACTCTTTCTCACAATCAACAATGTGTTGGCAAACAACTATCTCAGTTTTTAGATTTTAGTTCTGGAGCAGCAAACCAAGCTGTGATGGTAAATAATTATGACTGGATGAAGGAGTTTTCTTTTCTTGATTTTATTCGTGATGTAGGGAAGCACCTTACGGTAAATTACATGATGGCAAAGGATTCTGTCAAAAACAGGTTAAGTGGCGAAAATGCAGACGGAATGTCTTTTACAGAATTCACCTATCAAATGGTACAAGGATATGATTTTTTGCACCTATACAAAAACCATGCTTGCACCCTGCAAATGGGAGGTAGTGACCAGTGGGGAAACATTACAACAGGAACAGAGTTAATTAGGCGCATTGCATCTGGAAAGGGTTATGCCTTAACATGCCCTCTTATAACAAAGAGTGATGGGAGTAAATTTGGTAAAAGTGAAGGCGGAAACGTGTGGCTAGATCCTAAAAGAACTTCCCCTTATAAGTTTTATCAATATTGGTTAAACACAAGTGATCAAGATGCTGCCAAATACATAAAAATATTCACCTTTTTAGATAAACAAACCATTGACGATCTTATCTCTGGGCATCAGGGGCAAGAACATGCCAAGGGTCTTCAAAAAAGATTGGCCCAAGAAGTAACCACTACAGTCCATGGAGCTGCTGCTTGTTCAAAGGCAATGGAGGCCTCTACTATTTTATTTAGCAAAACGGCAGCACAAGATATTAACAATATAGATGAGGATACTTTTTTAAGTATTTTTGAGGGAGTGCCTATGGCCAGCATTGCAAAAAGTGAACTTATAAATGGTCTAGACATAATAGCAGCCTTGGCAGAGAAAACAGGGTTTTTAAAATCTAATGGCGAAGCCAGAAGAGCATTAAAAGAAAATTCGGTTTCTGTTAATTTCACTAAAGTAAAAGAGGGACATCGTATTGAATCTACAGCACTAATTCATGGAAAGTTCATTTTGCTGCAACGCGGTAAGAAAAATAAGTTTATTATCCAGGTAGCATAAACCCCTTTAATTTTAATCTATCATTAGGTTACACCCTCTAATATCGCTTGTGTCAAAACGCCCTAGTATTTCAAAACTTCCATCTTCATGGACTTTTCCAAGATCTTGTGTGGCTATAAAGGAGCAACTATATTGATTGGCCAAATCTATTACGTTGATACCACCGGTTTTTCCTCTTACCCTTGAAAGGGGGTCTTGAGTGTCTCTGGCAACTACCCTCATCCAAGGTGGGCACTTAAAAATTCCGTTTCCTTTTGAGTAGGCTTGAGAGAGTAACTCTGTCATCCCATACTCACTGTGTATTGTTTTAACTCCAAATCCTTTAGAGAGTTTTTCGTGTAAGCCCTGTTTAATAAGTTCTTTTCTGCGCCCTTTCATGCCGCCAGTTTCCATAATGATAGTATGCTCTAGCTTAAAAGTGTGCGCTTCTATAAGGTCTAAAAGAGCGTAAGAAACCCCTAATAACAGTGTTTTTTTATTTTGTAGCTCCAGCGCTTTTATGGTACTGGCCAATGCATCTAGATTGTCTAGATAAAACCCGCTTTTAGGCTGTTTGCTCATGGCAATAAGCATATCTACCATATAGACCAGTGAAGAGCCACCACTTTCAAGATAGCTTGGTAAAAGCGCTAGTATGGTATAGTCTTCTATTGGGCCATATTGTTGTTTAAAGGCTGTTGTAAAACTAGTTTTATATAGTTTTAGATCTGCCACATAATGTTTGCTAGTTGTATTTGATGTAGTGCCACTGCTAGTAAATATTTTTTCTGCAACATAATTATTTGCTAAAATAGGCTGTTGCTTAAAAAAAGTAATGGGTAGAAATGGGATATCACTAATTTTTAAAACCTTGTGTGGGTTTACCTTTAAAAGATCACAATAGGTCTTGTATATAGCAAGGTTCTCATACTGAAATTTGAAAACTTGAAGTGCTTTTTTTTCAAATTCTAGTTGTGTTTGTATGTTGAAAACGGGTATAATTGGCATTTTAAATTTCCGAGGTGACACATCAAAAGTACACAATAATATCACTTAAAGGATATATTATAGCAAGCTTATACAAATAAAAAGAGGCTGTATTATGTGAAAGACAGCCTCTTTAATTACAATGAAATGTGTGCTTATTCTATAATCAATTTTGTAGTTGTAACTGCACCGTTTTGAACCGCTTTTACAATGTACATTCCAGCGGTTAAGCTCTGAATGTTTACACGGTTTGTGTTTTCTGCGGCAAGTACTTGTTTTCCAAGGATGTCAAATATTTGTAAAGACATAGGGCTGTTGCTTGCTCCTTTTACTTGGATGAAACTGTTTGCAGGATTAGGTGTCATCACAAAACCTTCGATGGTGTTGTTGTTGGCCCCTAAGGTATCTGCAAAATCAGAAAGACTTCTTGCAGTAATGTAGTAACTACCATCGTTACGTTCTGTAATTATACCAGAGACTACAGTTGTACTACTTGTAGGTACATTTGCATCTATGTAATCTACATCGTAGAAAGAGGTTCTGAAGGTGTAACTCCCACTTTGAGTGAGCATTTGATACTCTGTTCCAACAACCCATGTTGGGTTTTCAGCAGCGTCAATAAGTGCATATTCATAAATACGCACATACTCAGACTCATAATTGTTTGGATTATCATTTAATTCTGAAGCCAGTACAGACTGCGCTACTATTGCGTTGCCAGTAGATGAAGCAGAAACGTTCATTGTTGGTCTAAACTGCATCATTCCTCCAAATTCATCTAGTGTTCCAGTAAGGCCAGTTATCCCGTCACCTGCAGCAAGTGCAGAAGTAATAACCCCATTATTGTCATCAACTAAAATTGCAGCGGTACCATCTTCAATAAATTTTTGATTTCTAAACCCTTGAACGAATGTAACAACTGCCTCGCCGTTTAATGTATAATCATTACCAATAGTACCCGCTCTTAATTCAGCAATTGTATTTACTGTAGATCCTGGCTCACATGATGGTGAGTTAATAGTATTTGATATATCGCAATTTTCGCTCGTTAAACTGTAGGTAAAATCTACTCCTTCATTCACGCCAGAGATTGTAATTTCTCCAGATGTGCTTGATGATGGATCATCACCACTAACAGTTCCTTGTGAAGCCGAAAAAGTATATGTTGCCGAACCACCACCTGTAAACCCTAGGGTAGTTGTGTAAGTGTCTACGCCAGAGGTTACCATGTCACAAGTAACACTTGCAACAAAGAGGCTTATAGGACATGCAGAAGAACAATCTATATTTGCTGCTCTTGGAGTAGGAGTTCCAGCACAGAAACCATTTGTTGAAGCATCAAATTGAAGAGACTCAACATCCTTCAAACCGTTTTGATTCTCATCCCACTGCGTGGTTTGATTTAATCCAGCCAAAAGTTCTACATCATCATCATCACTAGTTCCGTAAACAACAGCGTCTACAAGACCGCTGCTTGTAACTGAAGTTCCGTCAGGAAAGTTTGCTGCATTTGCAGAGTAAATAGCAATTGCATCTGCTCCGTTTTGAATAGTGTTGTCTGGTCCAAGAGTGATATCTGCCCCAGGAAAAAGATCACTTCCAATAATAAAATATCCATTAGAGTCAGAAGAAAATCCCGTAAGGTCTACGGTTGTGTAGCTTTGATCACTACTACCATTATAAAATACAACGATGTACCCATTTAAAGATTGGTTTGAAGATTCAGTACGAATCTCAAGAAACTCCATATCATCTGTGCTAGTTTGATCTGCATCAACCTCCACGATTTTAATATTTTGTGCAATAGATAGGGTTGCAAATAGCATTGCAACTAATAGCGTAATTTTTTTCATTGTTGTTTGGTTTTAAATTTTGAGTAAATATACTCATTTAGAGCCCTTTCATAAAAATTATTATAATAATTTAACGGTAGCTTAATATTAGTGACTTGATAAGTGTATATCTTTAAAAAATGATAATTTTACAGTAATTAAATACGGGTACTATTTTACAGCATGAAAAAAAAAGACATTACAATATTACTCGTTGATGACGAGCTAGATATCCTAGAGATTATTGGGTATAATTTATCTGCAGAAGGCTATAATGTGGTTACTGCTCAAAATGGTGTTGAGGCCATAAAAAACGCTAAAAAGCATAAGCCCAAACTTATCATACTAGATGTAATGATGCCAGAAATGGACGGTATTGAGGCTTGTGAAAAGTTACGGTTAATTCCAGAATTGTCTGAGACAGTAATTACATTTCTTACAGCACGTGGCGAAGACTATTCTCAAGTTGCAGGTTTTGAGGCTGGGGCAGATGATTATATTACAAAACCAATCAAGCCTAAGGTGCTCACTAGTAAGGTGAAATCTTTACTGCGCAGATTTAAAACCCAAGATGATTCACAACAAATACTTAAACTGGGTAATATAACCATTAATAGAGAGGAGTATAAAATATTTGTAGATACCCAAGAAATGGTTTTGCCTAGGAAAGAGTTTGAGCTGCTATCTTTGTTAGCATCAAAACCAGGTAAGGTGTTTAAAAGAGAAGACATTTTAGATCGTGTTTGGGGTAATGATGTTGTTGTTGGCGGCAGGACTATTGATGTACACATCCGTAAATTAAGAGAAAAAATAGGCGAACAAAAGTTTAAAACTATAAAAGGAGTAGGGTATAAGTTTGTGGAATAATGCTAAAAAAATTAAATAAAACATATCGATTTGCACCTGTCTCTTATACACATCTCCGAGCCCACGAGACAGGCAGA
>CAJXUG010000009.1:0-21435 GCA_913060785.1 uncultured Flavobacteriaceae bacterium
GTGTATAAGAGACAGTTGCAGCCCATTTAATGGTAATTACTTTTTATATGAGAAGTAAATTATGGCCATTCAAAAAAGCAGAAAATCCTGATGTAAGAACAACAGACGACCATTTTTTAATGGCTGTTGATACTGCACATCATGATATAGACAAAATGTCTAAGTTCTTGCAAGATACAGGAGCTGTTGAAATTAGTATAGTAGAATCTGATGATGATCATTAATATGAAAAAGATACTCCACATAAGTATTGCTTTAATAGCATTGATAGTATTGGTTTCTTGCGGAGGCGACACCAAGCCTAGCTACCAATATATGCCAAACATGTATGAGCCTGTAGGATATGAAACCTATGGTGAGTACGAAGTTTTCCCTGGAGGGCAAGAAGCAATGTTACCAGTTTTGGGAACCGTACCAAGAGGATACGCTCCCTATGATTATCCAGACACAACAAAAGGCTCAGATGCTGCCAAAAAAGATTTGAAAAACCCATTAGAGGTTACTCAAAAAAACTTGGACGCTGGTAAGAATTTGTACACGATTTTCTGTGCTGTTTGTCACGGAGATAAAGGAGATGGAAATGGAATTTTAATGCAGCGTGAAAAGATATTAGGAATTCCTAGTTATGCTGCACCTGGAAGATTAATTACCCCAGGTGGTGTGTATCATGTACAGATGTATGGCTTAAACTCTATGGGATCTTATGCATCTCAGACCAATGAGTTAGAACGTTGGCAAATTACCCAGCATGTGATGAACTTAAAAGCAACATTAGAAGGAACTGCGCTTTTAGTACCTGAGGTTGTAGATGAGTCTGAGGCTGAACAAAACCACAACGAACAAACACACTAACAAAAGAACAATAGAATAGCTTAGATATGAATTATACGCTACCTAATAAACTTAAATTATTTGCTATCATATTGATGGTGCTTGGTGCTGTTGGTATTGGTGCAGGATTTTTGTCTGCTCCAGGATCTACTGCAGAGGTAAAACAAATGATGGCGGCACATGGTGATGATCACGGTGAGGCCTCTAACGAGAGTCACGACACAATCAAAGATAGCCATGGTGATGCTGCTCATGGAGCCTCTCATGACGCTGCGCACGAGCAGAAACACCTAGAGCATACCTTACATCAACTACAAAACAGACCTTGGTCTGCCTTGTATGTTGCTTGTTTCTTTTTCTTTATGATTGCACTTGGAGCCTTGGCTTTTTATGCAGTAAATTTTGCTGCTCAGGCCGGTTGGTCTCCAGTACTTTTTAGAGTAATGGAAGCCATTACGGCATATTTAGTGCCTGGTGGAATCATTATGTTTGTTTTGTTAGGTTTATCAGGATTCCATATCAACCATCTATTTGTATGGGCAGATCCAGAGGTTGTTGCACATGATGTACTTCTTCAAGGTAAAGCTGGTTGGCTTAACGGAACATGGATGCTAATAAGAGCTGCTATATTTTTAGGGGGTTGGATTACTTACCGTCACTTTGCAGTTAAGTTTTCTCGTGCAGGTGATACCGCAAAAGAAAATGACTACAGTAACTTTAAAAAGACCTTCAGAATTTCAGCTGGGTTCTTAGTATTCTTTTTATACACAGAGTCTATGATGTCTTGGGATTGGATCATGAGCTTTGACCCGCACTGGTTCTCAACTTTGTTTGGTTGGTACGTTCTTGCTGGAATGATGGTGTGTGCCATCACAACAATTGCTCTGGTTACAATATTTTTAAAATCTCAGGGATACCTTGAAATCGTAAATGACAGTCACATCCATGATTTGGCAAAGTTTATGTTTGGCTTTAGTATTTTCTGGACCTACTTATGGTTCTCTCAATTTATGTTGATTTGGTACGCAAACATACCTGAAGAGGTTACCTATTTCATGACGCGTATAGAAGATTTTAACCTGCCATTCTTTGGTATGTTGGCAATGAACTTTTTATTCCCGCTATTGCTGTTAATGAACAGTGATTACAAACGTGTTAATTGGTTTGTAGTACTAACAGGTATTGTAATACTTGTAGGACATTATATAGATATTTTTGTGATGGTTATGCCTGGAACAGTTGGAAAAAGCTGGTTTATAGGAATACCAGAAATAGGGTCTATTTTATTTTTCTTAGGTCTTTTTATTCTTGTTGTTTTTACAGCATTAACAAAAGCGCCTTTAGTGTTGAAAAACAACCCTTTCATGAAAGAAAGTAAAAATTATCATTATTAATTATTTAGAAGACCAATAACGATGACCGCATTTTTAATTGTATTAGTAATTATTCTCTTCGGAATCACTGTATTACAGATGGGTAAGATTTTTGGAATGTCAAAAACCCCGGAACAGTTAGGTGAATCTTCAGAGATTGCTTCAGACAAAGACAACAATATCAACGGATGGTTGATGCTAATGTTTGTGTTTGTTACCTATGCTATATTAATTGTTTCATTCTGGAAATGGGGAGAGGTTTTATTACCTAAAGCCGCTTCAGAGCATGGACAAGGAATTGACGATTTATGGTTAATTTCTATGGTACTTATTTTCTTTGTAGGGTTTATTACACTTTGGTTGTTAAGCTATTTTGCTTTCAAATACAGAGGAAATAAAAATAGGCGCGCTTTGTATTTCGCAGACAATGATAAGTTAGAGTTTATCTGGACCGTAATTCCTGTAATTGTTTTAGCAGGACTTATTATCTATGGTCTATTTACCTGGACAGACATCATGAATGTTAGTGAAGATGATGATCCAATGATTGTTGAGTTGTACGCCTATCAGTTTGATTGGAGAGCTCGTTACAGTGGTGAAGATAACACACTGGGTGAGGCCAATGTACGTCTAATTGAAGGAGCAAACCAATTGGGTGTAGACACCTCAGACCCTAACGCACAGGATGATGTTGTTGTTAATGAACTTCACTTACCCCTGGGTAGAAAAATATTATTTAAAATGCGTTCTCAGGATGTACTTCACTCTGCGTACATGCCACACTTTAGAGCGCAAATGAATTGTGTTCCTGGTATGATTACACAATTTGCATTTACGCCCTCTGTAACCACAGAGCAAATGAGATTGGATGAAGAGGTTATGGGTAAAGTAAGCAGAATTAATACCATTCGAAGAAAAAATTCTTTAGAATTAATGGCTAAAGGCGAAGAAGCATTGGAGCCTTACGAGTTTGATTACCTATTGCTTTGTAACAAGATTTGTGGTACCAATCACTACAACATGCAAATGAAAATTATTGTTGAAACTCAAGAAGAGTATGACGCTTGGATTGCACAACAAGCAACCATTGCTACATCCCTAAATAAATAAAAAAACGAGCTAAGATATGTCAGCACACGCAGAAGAACACGCAGTAGATGATCACGGGCATCATCATAAAGAGACATTTGTAACTAAATATATTTTTAGTACAGACCATAAAATGATTTCTAAGCAATACCTTATAACAGGTTTGTTTATGGGTATTATTGGTATTGCGATGTCAATTTTGATGAGAATGCAGCTTGCTTGGCCAGAAGAGCCATTTGTAATATTTGAAATGTTACTGGGTAAATGGGCAGAAGGTGGCGTTATGGACCCTAGTGTATATCTTGCACTGGTTACCATTCACGGAACTATCATGGTTTTCTTTGTATTAACCGCCGGTCTTAGTGGTACTTTTAGTAACCTACTTATTCCATTGCAAATTGGGGCAAGAGATATGGCATCAGGATTCCTAAATATGGTTTCTTATTGGTTGTTTTTCTTATCAAGTTTAATCATGGTTATGTCCTTATTTGTTGAAGCAGGACCTGCTTCTGCAGGTTGGACTATATACCCACCACTTAGTGCGTTGCCTCAGGCAATTCCAGGTTCTGGTGCTGGTATGACGCTGTGGCTTGTCTCTATGGCAATATTCATTGCATCTTCTTTGCTAGGGTCTTTAAATTATGTGGTAACAGTTATAAACTTAAGAACAAAAGGAATGCGTATGACGCGTCTTCCTCTTACTATATGGGCGTTCTTTGTAACAGCTATTATTGGTATTGTATCTTTCCCTGTGCTTTTATCTGCAGCGCTTATGCTTATTATGGATAGAAGTTTTGGTACTTCTTTCTTCTTGTCAGACATTTTTATTGCCGGAGAGGTATTGCATAACCAAGGAGGGTCACCAGTATTATTTGAACACTTATTTTGGTTCTTAGGCCACCCTGAGGTGTATATTGTTATACTACCTGCCATGGGTATGGTCTCAGAAATATTAGCTACAAATTCTCGTAAGCCAGTGTTTGGTTACAGAGCCATGGTTGCTTCAATTCTAGCCATTGCATTTCTGTCAACCATTGTATGGGGTCACCATATGTTTATCTCTGGTATGAATCCATTTTTAGGATCTGTATTTACTTTTACAACTCTATTAATTGCCATTCCATCTGCGGTAAAATCTTTTAACTGGATTACAACTCTCTGGAGGGGGAATTTGCAGATGAATCCTGCCATGTTATTTTCTATTGGTTTTGTGTCAACATTTATCACTGGAGGATTAACGGGTATTATCTTAGGAGATAGTGCACTAGATATTAATGTTCATGATACGTATTTTGTAGTGGCTCACTTTCACCTAGTGATGGGTATATCTGCATTGTATGGTTTATTTGCTGGTGTATACCACTGGTTCCCAAAAATGTTTGAGGGACGCATGCTCAATAAAAACTTAGGCTTTGTTCATTTCTGGATTACTGTTATTGGCGCATATGGAGTATTCTTCCCAATGCACTTTATAGGTATGGCAGGACTACCTAGACGTTACTATACAAACACTGCTTTTCCTTATTTTGATGATCTAGCAGATGTAAATGTTGTGATAACCATTTTTGCTATCATAACTGCAGGAGCACAAATAGTATTTTTATACAACTTCATTCACTCTATGTATTATGGAAAGAAAGGGCCTAAAAACCCATGGAATTCTACAACACTAGAATGGACCGCTGAGGTAAAACACATTCATGGTAACTGGGATGGTCCTCTTCCAGAGGTACATCGTTGGCCTTATGATTATAGTAAGCCAAATAGCGATGATACAGATTACATGATTCCTGGTCAAGATTTTATACCACAAGATGTACCAATGATGGAAAACGAAGAAGAGTTACATCATTAAATATTAGACTATAAAAAAAGCCCTTTCTGTTTAGAAAGGGCTTTTTTTTGGACTATAAAGAGGTTAAAATCTTAACGGGCCTTATGCAGAATTTCTACTTGCATTAATATTTCCGAATAAAGAGCGCATCACCAACTTCTGGTAAATAGCAATTTTAGCGACATCTTTAACAGGTTCTTTCTCTAGCTCCTGAATTTTCTTTAATGCAAATTGCTGTATGGTTAACAGGGGCAACACAATAGACTCCCTGACGGCAATAGAGGCTTTTCCTGCTGGTTCTTCTTCCATAAGTTGTGAGTATCCAGTGAGTTTTAAAAGAAGGCGTTTTGAGGTCTTGTATTCTGAGTAAATAACATACCAAAACGCTCCGTACTGATCATCTTCGCTCATGTATTTTGTGAGCCCTAAGAATGATTTAGTCAAAGACATCATACTGTTTTCTATAAGTGTTTTAAAGAACTCAGAGGTGTTAAACAAATGCTGTACTTTTTCAAATTCATTACTATCTTCATAATGTTTCAAAGCAGTTCCAACACCAAAAAACCCAGGAACATTTTGCTTTAATTGACTCCACGAACCTACAAATGGAATAGCCCTTAAATCTTCAAAGACTAGACCTTCTGCTTTTCCGCGTTTAGAAGGGCGGCTTCCTATATTTGTTTTAGCATAATACTTTAAGGTACTCATGTGCTCTAAATAGGGTATAAATTTAGGATGCGATTTAAAACTTGAATATGCTTTATAGCTTCGTTGGGCCAAATCTGTCATGACCTCTGTGTTTGCTTTGGTCATGCTTAGCTCTTTATCAAGCAAGCTATTGCTAATACCAGAGGTGATTAATTGTTCTAAGTTGTATTGTGATGATTCTAAGGTTCCGAAATTTGAAGAAATGGTTTGCCCTTGAATGGTTAATTGCACTTCCTTATCTTCAATTGTTGGTCCTAAAGAGGCGTAAAAATTATGGGTTTTCCCACCACCACGTGCTGGGGGTCCTCCACGACCATCAAAGAAAATAACGGTAATACCGTATTGTCTTGATATTCTAGTTAGGTTTTCTTTTGCTTTATAGATGGCCCAATTTGCCATTAAATACCCTCCATCTTTTGTGCCATCGCTAAACCCTAACATGATGGTTTGTCTGTTTGCTCTAGTTTTTAAATGTGCAGCATAGTAAGGGTTTGTGTACAACTCCTCCATGACCTTTGGCGCATTTTCTAAATCTGTAATGGTTTCAAATAAGGGCCCAATATCAACAGTTAGAGCGTCATCAAATGCAACGATTTTTAACATTGCAAAGAGTTGCATGACATGCAGGGTGCTTTGATTATTGCTTATGATATATCTGTTTGCAGCGGCCTGGCCATTTGTTGATTGAATGGTTTTTATTGCCTTCATTGTATGTAAGGCCTTTAGCGTTTCTTCATCTTTAATTAAAGATAAGTCAACCTTGCCTTGCACTTTAGAGAGTACTTGTATTTGTTGGTCTTCTTGTAAATCAAAGTAGTTCTCTGGAAATATAGTGCTACCATTTTCTATTAAGGCGGTAACTAAGGTATTGAAAAACTGAGCATGTTTACGGCTATCTTGCCTAATATCAAGATTTGCAAAATGAAAACCAAAAAGATGAACTTTATTTAACAAACTGTTTATTTGAGAGACATACAGCGATTGATGCTGGTCAATAATAAGCTGTTTTATTTCTTTTAATTCTAGGGTAAAAGAATCTAGGGTAAGAGAAGATTTTTGATGTGTGATACTATTATAAAGTTCTGTTTCTAGTTTAATGATACGCTGCTCTACACCACTAAAGGTTAATTTTCTTCTTAATTCTCTAATATCTCTGTGGTAGTTTTTAATGATTGTTTCACGCAATCTAGCGGCAACTTTTAAGGTTATTTCTGGAGTGACAAATGGATTTCCATCTCTGTCTCCACCGGGCCAAAACCCTATATTAATGATGTCATTTTCTATGTGTTTTCCATCAAAAATGTTTTGCTGTATGTAGTCATAGATTGTTCCGAAGGATTTATAAAATACATTCTCTAAATACCAAATTAAACTTACAGCTTCATCGTAGGGAGTAGGTTTTTTATGTTTGAAAAAAGGTGTTTTACCTAATTGTGCTAATAGTTCATTAATGCGAAGCAAATCATTTTCACGGATGGCCTGTGTTAAATCTGTGATAATTCCTAATACTGCACCGGGGTAAAACTGAGTTGGGTGTGCTGTAAGTACAATACGCACTTTAAATTCTTCAAGATATTTTTTTAGGGTTTCTAGTTTCTTTTCAGCAGTTGCACTTTCTTTTAAAGAACGCAATGTGCCAATTCCATCCATATTATTTACAATAGGAAAACTAGCATCTTCAATGGCGTCAAACAAAACTACTTGCCGTTCTATGTATTGTATAAACCTGAACAGTAAATTGATTTGGCTGTCATTGGAGCGTCTATCTTGATATTTTTTAAAAAATGTCTCAACAATAGTAGTTGGGTCTTGCTCTTTTTCAAAACCTTTCTGACAGGTTTCATGAAAAAGAGGCAAAAGCGCTCCGGTTTTGGTAATGGTGTCAAAGGGCAGGGTCATAAATATACTGTTGTATATTTGATATTTTGACAATACATTTTGATTAAATCGGGTAAGTTTTGGTTGTGTAGGCATTATGGTTTTATTGAAAATCTTAAAAGAATGATTTGTAAAAATATGCATTATAAAACGAATACTGATAGCCTTTAATTACTTGTTGTAGTTTCTTTAAATCATTTTGTTTATATCTTAGTTTTATAGGCTTCTCTTTGTAATGAATCCCTTTGTATATTTGTTATATGAACGAACATCTGGATCCATCTCAAGAGCACTTAACACCAAAAGATACAGAAATCGAAAAGAAGTTAAGACCCCTAAGTTTTGATGACTTTACAGGGCAAGACAAAGCCTTAGAAAACCTGCAGGTATTTGTTCAAGCTGCCAATCAAAGAGACGAGGCTCTAGACCACACACTTTTTCATGGACCCCCTGGGCTGGGTAAAACCACCTTAGCACACATTTTAGCCAATGAGCTAGAAGTGGGTATTAAAGTGACCTCTGGTCCTGTTTTGGACAAGCCTGGAGATTTAGCAGGGCTGCTCACAAATCTTGAGGAGCGTGATGTGTTGTTTATTGATGAAATTCATAGATTAAGCCCTATAGTTGAGGAGTATTTATACTCTGCTATGGAAGATTACAAGATTGACATCATGATAGAATCTGGGCCTAATGCTCGTTCTGTTCAAATACACTTAGCCCCATTTACACTAGTGGGTGCTACAACACGTTCTGGACTTTTAACCGCTCCTATGAGAGCTCGTTTTGGGATCACATCTAGATTACAATATTATACCACAGAACTTTTAACAACCATCGTACAGCGAAGTGCAAGTATCTTGGATGTTCCTATTTCTATGGAAGCTGCTATAGAAATTGCAGGTAGAAGTAGGGGTACCCCGAGAATCGCGAATGCTCTTTTACGTAGAGTACGTGATTTTGCTCAAATTAAAGGGAATGGATCCATAGACATATCTATCGCTAAATTTTCATTAGAAGCTCTTAGTGTTGATGCCCATGGTCTGGATGAAATGGATAATAAAATACTAAACACTATTATCGATAAATTCAAAGGAGGTCCTGTTGGGATTACCACCATTGCAACTGCGGTGTCAGAAAGTCCAGAAACCATAGAAGAGGTATATGAGCCATTTTTGATTCAGCAAGGATTTATTATGCGTACTCCAAGAGGACGTGAGGTTACTGAGGCAGCCTATAAACATCTAGGAAAAGTTAAGGAGCCCACCCAAGGAGGGTTGTTTTAATAGCGCTGTCTAGCAACAAGAATTTCCACACCTATCTTGCGTTTTTTTAAGTTCGAAAGCCTAAGATGTAAAACACCACAGCTATACACTCAAAACACCAACATACTGCTTTTATTAAAGACCAGGCCAAACGCCTTGGGTTTATGTCTTGTGGTATAAGTAAAGCAGGTTTTTTGGAGCAAGAAGCTCCAAGACTTGAGGCTTGGCTCAACCAAAATAGGCATGGCCAGATGCAGTACATGGAAAACCACTTTGACAAGCGCCTTGATCCAACAAAGCTTGTAGAGGGTTCCAAAAGTGTTATTTCTTTACTGTTAAACTATTATCCACAACAGCTTCAGCGAGATGATAGTTATAAAATATCTAAATATGCCTACGGTACAGACTACCACTTTGTAATTAAAGACAAGTTAAAAGAGTTGCTGCACTGCATACAAGAGCAGGTGGGTGATGTTCATGGACGCGCTTTTGTTGATAGCGCTCCAGTGTTAGATAAAGCTTGGGCCGCAAAAAGTGGTCTAGGTTGGATTGGTAAGCATAGTAATTTACTCTCCAAACAAGCAGGTTCTTTTTATTTTATAGCAGAACTTATTGTAGATCTGGATCTAGACTATGACACCCCTGTTACAGACCATTGTGGTAGTTGCACAGCGTGTATAGACGCTTGTCCAACTCAGGCTATTGTGGAGCCTTATAATGTAGATGGTAGTAAATGCATTAGCTATTTCACCATTGAGCTTAAAAATGAAATCCCCTCTAGTGTGAGTGGGCAGTTTGATGATTGGATGTTTGGATGTGATGTTTGCCAAGATGTGTGTCCTTGGAACAGGTTTAGCAAAGCCCATAAAGAACCTTTGTTTGATCCTCATCCAGATATATTGTCCAACTCAAAGAAAGATTGGGAAGAAATTACCAAAGAAGTATTTTCAGAAATTTTAAAAAAAAGTCCTTTAAAGCGTACTAAGTTTGAAGGATTGCGCAGAAACATAGAATTCTTAAAGCCGTAATACTACAATGAGCTGCCAAGTTATTATCTAGTGCTTAAAGCCAACAATTAATCTTTAATTTAGACACTGTTTTAATTTCACTCTGTTACATTTGTAGTATACCATAAAAAAACAATCTGTTGTTATGAGTAAACAAAGTAAACGTAAAGAAGCTCTTTTATATCACTCCAAACCAAGACCCGGTAAGATACAAGTTGTGCCTACCACAAAATATGCAACACAAAGAGATTTATCACTGGCATACTCTCCTGGTGTGGCAGAGCCTTGCCTTGAGATAGCCAAAGATGTTGAGAATGTATATAAGTATACGGCTAAAGGTAATTTGGTAGCGGTAATAACAAATGGCACAGCAGTGTTAGGGCTTGGAAACATAGGCCCTGAGGCCTCTAAGCCTGTCATGGAAGGAAAAGGATTGTTGTTTAAGATATTTGCAGATATTGATGTTTTTGATATCGAAATAGATACTGAGGATGTTGATGCTTTTGTTGAAACAGTAAAAAACATTGCACCCACTTTTGGAGGAATTAATTTAGAAGATATTAAAGCTCCAGAAGCTTTTGAGATTGAACGGAGGTTAAAGGAAGAGTTAGACATACCTGTTATGCATGATGACCAGCATGGTACGGCTATTATTTCTGCTGCCGCACTTTTAAATGCAATTGAGTTAACCCATAAAAAAATTGAGCAAGTAAGGATTGTAATAAGCGGAGCAGGTGCTGCTGCGGTGTCTTGTACAAGGCTCTACAAGGCCTTTGGCGCAGTAGGGACAAATATTGTGATGTTAGATAGTAAAGGAGTGATTAGAGATGACCGCTCTGAGCTATCACCTGAGAAGTCAGAATTTGCCACCCATAGAAAAATAGATACCTTAGATGAGGCTATGGTTGATGCAGATGTTTTTGTTGGGCTTTCTGTTGCAGATATTGTAACTCCTAGTATGCTTAAGTCAATGGCTGCAGATCCTATTGTTTTTGCTATGGCAAATCCAAATCCCGAGATTGAATATGAGCTTGCCTGTAAAACACGAGATGATATTATTATGGCAACAGGCAGAAGTGATCATCCTAATCAGGTAAATAATGTGTTAGGGTTTCCTTTTATATTTAGAGGAGCGCTAGATGTTCGTGCCACCAAGATTAACGAGGCCATGAAAATGGCTGCTGTAAAAGCCTTGGCTGCATTAGCCAAAGAATCGGTGCCAGAGCAGGTTAACATTGCCTATGGAGAAACCAAGCTTATTTTTGGAAAAGATTATATCATCCCCAAACCTTTTGACCCAAGACTGATAGACCATATACCTCCGGCTGTTGCAAAAGCAGCTATGGAAAGTGGTGTTGCCACAGCGCCTATTAGTAATTGGAAAAAGTACAAAGATGAGTTAAATCAGCGCATGGGTGGTGACAATAAAATCATTCGCATGTTGCTTAGTCGTGCAAAGCAAAACCCAAAACGCATTGTGTTTGCAGAGGCAGATCACCTAAACGTATTAAAAGCGGCTCAGATTGTTTATGAAGAAGGAATAGGAATACCTATTTTGTTGGGTAGAAAAGATGTAATTCAGGAGCTTATGGAGCAACTTGAATTTGATGCAGACATACAAATAATGGATCCTAAGGCCGATGATCAAGCCGAGAACTTAACAAGATACGCTCAGAAGTTATTTGAAAATAGACACAGAAATGGAGTAACACTTTTTGATGCAGAAAAATTAATGCGGGAGCGTAATTATTTTGCAGCCATGATGCTTAACCAGGGTGATGCAGATGCTATGATCTCTGGCTACTCAAGAGCCTATCCTTCTGTGTTGCGTCCTGTTTTAGAGGTTGTAGGGCGTTTTGATGGCGTAAGTAAAGTGGCAACCACAAACTTGATGCTCACTAAAAGAGGACCTATTTTTATTAGTGATACCTCCATAAATATTGACCCTACTGCAAAAGAATTGGCCAAAATTGCCCAGATGACAAATTATACCATGAAAATGTTTGGACTCACGCCAGTAATTGCAATGATAAGCTATGCTAATTTTGGCTCCTCAAAAGATCCACACGCTACAAAGGTACGTGACGCTGTAGCTTATTTGCATAGAACCAATCCAGATATGCACATAGATGGGGAGTTGCAAACAGACTTTGCTTTAAACCCAGAAATGTTACAGAGTAAATTTCCGTTCTCTAAGCTTGCAGGAAAAAAAGTAAATGCACTCATATTTCCAAATCTAGATGCTGCCAACAGTAATTATAAATTATTAAAAGAGATAAATGGTGTTGATTCTGTAGGTCCTATTATGCTAGGAATGCGAAAGCCAGTTCATATTCTTCAGCTTGGTGCTAGTGTAGAAGAAATTGTAAACATGGCAGCGGTTTCTGTGGTGGATGCCCAGCAAAAAGAAAAACGAGAGAAAACAGCTCAGAAGCAGTAATGTTTCAGCAATAAATTTAGGTTTTAACACTTCAAATAAGCCAATAAAATATACTATATTTGGCAGCAATAACATAAGAAAAACGTATGATAACCCAATTACAGGGAAGACTTGTTGAAAAATCACCCACAGATGTAGTCATAGACTGTCATGGAGTAGGGTATTTTGTAAACATTTCATTACATACTTTTGCTCAGTTACCAGCATCAGAGAACGTTAAGTTATTTACACATTTACAAGTTCGTGAGGATGCACACATTTTGTATGGTTTTTCTAGTGTAGTAGAGCGAGAGATTTTTAGGTTATTAATTTCTGTTTCGGGAGTTGGAGCAAGTACAGCTAGAACTATGCTGTCTTCTTTGTCTCCAAAACAAGTCACCGAGGCTATTGCTTCAAGTGATGTTGCAACTATTCAATCCGTAAAAGGGATTGGTGCCAAAACAGCCCAACGCGTGTTGTTGGATTTGAAGGATAAAATACTAAAGGTGTATGGCTTAGACGATGTTTCTATGGTTTCAAGCAATACCAATAAAAATGAAGCGTTATCTGCATTGGATACTTTAGGCTTTACACGCAAACAAGCTGAGAAAGTTTGTGATGCTGTGATTAAAGAATATCCTCAGGCAACCATTGAAGAAATTATAAAGCAGGCTTTAAAAAAATTATAAGTATTGGGTACAAATTTCATCAAGTTTAAAAATAGCTTTTTTAAACAATTCGTATTTTTAAGTATCATTTTGGGCGGGCTCTCAAGTGCAAATGCACAGGATTCTACTGCAACAGGATCTTCTATGGGGCGTATTGAACTGCCTCCATCCTCTAGCATAGAGAATTTATACACCTATGACCCTGTTACAGATAGCTATTATTACAGTGAAATGCTGGGTGATTTTAATGTTGGTCTTCCACTTGTGTTAAGCCCAAAGGAGTATCGTGATTTAATCTTAAAAGAGCAAATGCGCGATTATTTCAAAGAAAAAATTGATGCTGCAGATGGAAGAAAAGAGGGCTCTGAGGATGCCCAGAAAAATTTACTACCCAAATTTTATGTCAATTCCAGCTTTTTTGAATCTGTATTTGGAGGCAATACCATTGAGGTAATTCCTCAAGGTACTGTAGAGATGGATCTTGGGCTATTATACACCAAACAGGACAATCCGGCATTTTCTCCAAGAAACAGAAGTAACTTTTCTTTTGATTTTGACCAGCGCATAAGTTTAAGCTTACTTGGAAAAGTTGGAGAGCGTTTACAGGTAACTGCAAATTATGATACCCAATCAACCTTTGATTTTCAAAATCAAGTAAAACTAGAATTCACGCCCACAGAAGATGATATTATTAGATCCATAGAGGTAGGTAATGTGAGCATGCCACTTAACAGTACTTTAATACCTGGCGCACAAAGTTTATTTGGTGTAAAAACAGAATTACAATTTGGTAAAACTACCATTACAGGCGTATTCTCTGAGCAGCAATCTGAAACTAGAAACGTAACCACAGAAGGTGGTGGTACCATTACAGATTTTGATATCTATGCACTAGATTATGATGAAAACCGTCACTTTTTCTTAGCACATTATTTTAGAGACACTTATGATAGAGCATTGCAGCAATATCCTTTTATTCGTTCCAATGTTCAGATTACTAGAGTAGAGGCCTGGATAACCAATAGAGGTAATCAAACTCAAGATGTGCGGAACATTGTAGCCCTGCAAGATGTTGGGGAGTCTGACATTTCAAATATTGGTCTAAATAATATTCCTGGTGGATTTTTAAACAAACCAGCTTCTTCTTTTCCTGATAATGGCAATAATGATTTTAATCCATTTGGTATTGAAGATGCTAGTGCCCAAGGAATCTTAAATGAACAAATAAGAGATATAGCTACCGTGCAACAAGGATTTGGTGGTGTACAAGTGCAAGATGGTTCAGACTTTTTAACCCTAGAGAACGCAAGAAAATTAAGAGCCAATGAATATACTATTAACTCTCAATTAGGATATATTTCTTTAAACCAACGGTTAAATAATGATGAGGTTATTGCTGTTTCATTTCAGTATACCGTGAATGGAAAAGTATATCAAGTTGGTGAGTTTTCTACAGATGGTGTAGATGCCACTGGAGGTCTTGTAAGACCAGGTGAGCCTGGCAATCCTGGTTTGGATGATATAGAGGGGATTCCTCAAAACCTAATTGTTAAATTACTAAAAAGTAACATCACTAATGTAACAGAGCCTATCTGGGACTTGATGATGAAAAATATATACAGTCTAGGAGCCTTTCAGTTAGAGCAAGAAGATTTTAGGCTAGACATACAATACAGAGATCCAGCACCTTTAAATTACATAATTGCTGCAGAGGGAACAATTACAAACCCTGCGGTTGCGTTGCCTGAAGATGTTGACAATAAAACCTTGTTAAAGGTTTTTAATCTAGATAGATTGAATTTCAATAATGATCCTCAACAAGGGGGAGACGGCTTCTTTGACTTTATACCAGGGCTTACCGTAGATCAGCAAAATGGACGTATTATATTTACCAGCGTAGAGCCTTTTGGAGAATACCTGTTTAATAAACTAGATGACACCTCTGCTGGCACTGCAGCCTATAGCATGCCTTCTACCTATAATGCCAATCAAGACAAATACGTTTTTAGATCTTTATATAGATCCACCAAAACACAGGCAGAACAAGAGGATAGTGATAAGAATAAATTTCAGTTAACAGGAAGGTACAAATCTAGTGGAGGAAACGGAATACCTATTGGAGCCTTTAATATACCTCAGGGCTCTGTGGTGGTTACTGCCGGTGGAAGAACCCTATCTGAAGGAGTAGATTACACGGTTAATTACCAAGCAGGAACCGTTCAGATTTTAGATCCATCTTTGTTGGCCTCAAATACTCCTGTAAATATTACAGTAGAAAACAACACCCTGTTTGGACAACAAACAAAGCGATTTACGGGATTAAATATTGAGCATAAATTTAACGATAACTTTATCATAGGAGGTACCTATTTGAAGTTAAACGAACGCCCACTTACTCAAAAATCTACCTATGATGTAGAGCCAATTAACAATCAAATATTTGGGGTTAATTTAAATTACGCCACACAAGTTCCTTTCTTTACTCGCCTAGTAAACAAGCTTCCCAACATTGATACAGATGTGGAGTCAAACTTTTCTATACGTGGTGAATTTGCATACTTATTACCAAGTGCTCCAGAGGTTTCAGACTTTGGAGGTAGAACTACTGTTTACATCGATGATTTTGAGTCTTCACAAACAGAGTTTGATATTAGTTCGCCAATTTCCTGGCGTTTGTCTTCATCTCCAGATGGTTTTGGAGGAGAAGAGCCCAACAGTGTTTTAGATTATAATTACAAACGTGCTCGTTTAAACTGGTACACCATTGACCCTATTTTCTACAGCAGTCAAAGACCAGATGGGATTACAGATCAAGATTTATCCTCACCATTTACAAGACGTATATTTAGAGATGAAATATTTCCAGGACAAGATATAGTTCAAGGACAAACACAGGCTCTGTTCTCTTTAGACCTTTCTTTTTATCCAAGTGAGCGTGGAGAATATAATTTTAATCCAGCAGCTTCAGGCACTAATGATTTGCCAAACCCAGCAGGTAACTTTGGAGGGATTTCTAGGCAGTTAACCACAACAGATTTTGAAAGAAGTAATGTAGAATTTATCCAGTTTTGGGTAATGGATCCGTTTATATACGAAGAAAACAATACCAATAATGGAGGAACCCTAAGTTTTAACTTAGGAAACATTTCTGAAGATGTTTTAAAAGATGGGAGAAAGCAATATGAGAATGGTTTACCTCAAGATGGTGATTCAACAAATACAACACCAACGGTTTGGGGTAAGGTGCCAACCAATCAATCTCTAGTATACACCTTCGATACAGAAGGGCAGCAGCGTATAAACCAAGATGTAGGGTATGATGGTTTAAACAATGCCCAGGAAAGTGAAATGTTTCCAAGTTTTAGCGGGCTTGCAGATCCTGCAAATGATAACTATGAATACTTCCTGCAGGCCTCTGGAGATATAAGAAGTCGTTACAAATTATATAATGGTACCGAAGGAAATTCTCCAGTTGAGGTAACAAATACAAATCGTGGTTCTACCACCCAGCCAGATGTAGAAGATATTAACCGTGATAACTCTATGAATACCGTAGATAGTTATTATGAGTACAACATTCCTATCTCTCGTGATGCTCTTACCCCAGCTACCAATGATTTTGTGACGGATGTACGGGAGAGTACAATTACCCTTCAAGACAATAGTTCTTTGGATGTTAGGTGGGTTCAGTTTAAAGTTCCTGTTGCAGATTATGACAGGGCTGTAAATGGAATTTCAGACTTTAGATCTATACGTTTTATGCGTATGTATATGTCTGGATTTGAGCAGCCAACCACACTTCGTTTAGGAACTCTAGAACTAGTTAGAGGAGATTACAGAAGATACTTGCAGACTCTTGACAATGTAACACAAGAAGATCCTGAGTTGGATGACACTGTTTTTGAAGTGGAGGCTGTTAACATAATTGATAATGAGAATAGACAACCCATACCTTATACACTACCTCCTGGAGTTGTAAGAGAACAACTCAACAACAACAATAACATTATTAGACAGGATGAGCAATCTCTTGCCATACGTGTTTGTGGTTTAGAGCAAAATGATGCACGTGGTGTATATAAAAACTTTAGTGTTGATATGCGACAGTATAAAAATCTGGAAATGTTTATTCATGCAGAATCTATCGTAAATCAAACGGCCCTAGCAGATGGAGATTTGGTTGCATTTATTAGAATGGGTAATGATTTAACCGAAAGTTTCTATGAGGTGCAGGTGTCTTTAAAACCAACATCTTTTAATACCACTAGCGCTGAAGAAATATGGCCGGTAGAGAACAGGTTGGACCTGCCTCTTGCTTTATTACAAGATTTAAAGTCTACGATACTTGGAGATCCTGCCACCTATGCCCCTAACCAATTACATTTCTTTGAAGAGGGTCAAATAGATGGTTTGCCATCTAATATACTGAGAGTAGGAATGAAAGGAAATCCTAGTTTTGGTGATGTTCGTGTTGCAATGATTGGTGTTCGCAACGAGACCAATACAGAGTTGTGTGGAGAGGTTTGGTTTAATGAATTACGCTTATCTGAGTTGCAAAATCAAGGAGGATGGGCAGCTGTTGCAGCTATGGATGCAAATTTTGCAGATTTTGCAAATCTAAGTGCAACAGGTAGAGTAAGTACCATAGGTTTTGGTTCTTTAGAGCAAGGGCCAAATGATCGTAGCAGAGAAGATGTGGAAGAGTATGATTTGGTAACCAATTTTAACTTAGGGCAGATGCTACCAAAGAAATGGGGTATTCAGTTGCCTTTTAATTATGGTAGGTCAGAAAAACTAATTACGCCACAATTTGATCCTGAGTATCAAGATGTAGAATTACAAACTAGATTAGATAATGAAGCAAACTCTGAAAGAAGAGAAGAGATTTTAGGACAGTCTGTAGATTATACAAAAAGGCAAAGTATTAATTTTATTGGGGTACGTAAAGAGCGCACCTCAGAGGGAAAACCAAAGGTGTATGACATTGAAAATGTTACACTTTCTGCCTCTTACAATCAAATAGATCACAACGATTTTGAAATTCAAGACGCCCTGGATCAAAACGTACGTTTGGGAGGAACCTATGCCTATAACTTCACCCCAAAAACATTTGAACCATTTAAAAAGAATGATTCTATTTTTACAGGGAAATACTGGCAGTTTTTAAAAGACCTTAACCTTAATTATTTGCCAACTAGTATTGCTGTAAATTCTAATATTCTGCGTCAGCACAATGAGCAAAAATTTAGAGAATTGAATCTAGAAGATGGCAATATTGGCTTGCCGGTACTCTACCAAAGAAACTATTTGTTTGACTGGGATTATGCAATAAACTATAACCTAACCAAATCATTTCGCTTTAATTTCACCACATCTAATAATAGAATTGTCACCAACTATATAGATGATGACGGGATTGCTGACAATCAAATTGGAGTCTTTGATGGTCTGTTTGACATAGGAGATCCCAACCAGCACTTCCAGTCATTGCAGTTAAATTATGATCTGCCAACAGCCAAATTCCCATTCTTGAAATGGATACGAGCAACCTATTCATACACTGGAGATTTCCAATGGCAAGATGGTAGTGATTTATTCAATAATATTGACATTGAACTATCGGATGGTTCTGTGCAGACCTATGATTTAGGAAATTCTATTCAAAACGCAAGTACACATCGTATTAATTCAACCTTTGATTTTAACGCTTTTTACAGATATATCGGTCTATCTAAAAAGAAATCTAATAGCAACAGTTCTAGAGGTTCTGGTAATAACTCATCTAGAAGAGGTGGCGGTTTTAACTCAAAAGGTAAAGGTGATGCAGGCGGAAAAGATTCAAAACAAAGTGCAAAGGCGGGTGCCAATGAATTTGCAAATAAAGATGGTAGCAGTTCTTCATCTAGCGGAAATAAATCTGGTGGTGGTTCTGGCGGCGGCTTAAATGGCGGAGAAAAAGCTGTCAATTCAATTATTGGCTTAGCTACCATGATTAAAAAAGTACAATTTAATTACCAGGAAACCAATGGTATTTTCTTACCAGGATATAAACAATCTATTGGGTTTGTAGGAACCTTAAAGCCAACGGCAGGGTTTACTTTTGGAAGCCAGGCTGAGGTAAGAGATCAAGCTGCCCGTAACGGATGGTTAACTCTATATCCAGAGTACAATGAGCAATACACAGAGAATGAAACAAATCAACTAGATATTCAAATCAACCTTGAGCCAATTAGAGATCTTAAAATAGATATTAATGGAAGTCGTATCTACGCAGAGAATTACTCAGAGAATTACATCATTGAAGATGGCTTGTATAATTCTTTAACGCCCGTTACCTCTGGTAATTTTAATATTTCAACACTACTTATTGCAACCGCTTTTCAAAGCACTACAGATGCAGCTTCTGAACCATTTGATGCATTTAGAAGTAACAGATTAATAGTAGCCAATAGCTTGGCTTCAGAATTTTATGGTACAGACACCTTCCCTGTAGATCCAGAAACAGGGTATCCTGTCGGATTTGGTCCTACAAGCCAAGACGTATTATTGCCATCTTTTATTGCAGCTTATAAAGGTGCTGATGTGCAAAGCGAGAAAAAAGGTATTTTAAGAGACATACCACTGCCAAACTGGGATATTAAATACACTGGTTTTATGCGCTTGGGGTGGTTTAAAAAACGTTTTAAAAGGTTTTCTCTCCAGCATGGATACACTGCCGGGTATACCGTGAATCAATTTCAAACTAATTTAGACTACAACCGCTCTAGAGATGGTAATCCTCTAACGGCTTCTACAGATCAAGCAGGAGATTTTAAAAGCGAGCAGTTTTTAACTAACGTAAACCTTACAGAGCAATTTTCACCGTTATTAAAAATTGATCTTGAAATGAAAAACTCTATTAAGGTTAGTGCAGAATATAGAAAAGACAGAGCACTAGGGCTGAGTTTTGCCAATAACCTTTTAACTGAGATTAAAGGTGACGAAATTGTATTAGGTCTTGGATATAGAATAAAAGACCTTCGTATTGGAACTAATTTTGGAGGTAAAAAACAAATATTAAAAAGTGACTTAAACTTTAAGTTAGATCTTTCAAGAAGAGATAACAGGACCATCATACGCTATTTGGATATCGAGAATAATCAAACCACGGCAGGGCAAACCATTTACGGAGCCCAGTTATTGGTAGACTATGCTTTGAGTAAAAACCTAACTGCGGCATTTTATTATGACCACACATTTTCTGAGTATGCAATTTCTACGGCTTTTCCTCAAACAACTATACGTAGTGGTTTGACCTTGAGATATAACTTCGGTAATTAAAATATAAACACATAAAAAAAGTAGGTAACTATGAACATTCCATCAAATTTAAAGTACACTAAAGACCACGAATGGATTAATATTGACGGCGATACAGCTACAGTAGGAATTACAGATTTTGCACAAGGCGAACTGGGAGATATTGTATATGTAGAAGTTGAAACTCTCGATGAAACCATGGATGCCGATGAGGTATTTGGATCTGTAGAGGCAGTTAAAACAGTATCAGATTTATTTTTACCACTATCTGGAGAAATTATAGCATTTAATGATACCCTAGAGTCTGAGCCTGAAAAAGTAAACAATGACCCTTATGGAGAAGGCTGGATGATAAAAATTAAAATCTCTAATCCAGAAGAAATAGAAAACTTATTAGATGAGACAGGGTATAAGGAACTTGTTGGGGCCTAAACCCCTACTAGGTATAGCCATTGCCTATACACTGCTCATAACTGCTGTTTTATTGACACCTATAACAGACCCTCCAAAAATAGATATTCCATTTGCTGATAAGGTAGTACATCTTATTATAAACGCAGGGCTTTTTGTGGTTTGGGGTAGTTATGTTTTCTCTGGCAAGACAAAGACCAAGACTACAAAGATCTACACATTACCCCTGTTATTTGTTTGCACCCTGCTTTACGGCATACTTATTGAAGTGGTACAAGGGAGGTTCATACCCACAAGAGGGGCAGACTTTTTTGATGTAGTAGCAAATGTATGTGGCTTGATTCTCGGTTTTTTTGTAGTTAAACTGACTAAGAAATTTATTTAATAATATTACAGTGCTATTGTTTTACATTACAATAGATTTTCTATATTTTTATCAACGATAATTTATATTCAATTATGGAACCTAAAAAAAATCCAAAAGCAGATTTAAAACAATGGAGTGGAGTCTACTTTTTAGCAGGCCTTGCATTTATGTTGTTTTTATCTTGGCAAGCAGTAGAGTGGAAATCTTATGATAGAGACCTTTCACTAGATACCTTAAATGTGGGTGATCTGTCTCTTATACACATCTGACGCTGCCGACGAAGAGGATA
>CAJXUG010000010.1:0-21325 GCA_913060785.1 uncultured Flavobacteriaceae bacterium
AGATTTCTGCCTGTCTCGTGGGCTCGGAGATGTGTATAAGAGACAGTTATTGTACCGCTCTGCCAAGGCATTGTTGTGGGCTTGTAACGTTGGATCTAGGGCATTTTTTTTGCGTTTAGGAAAATCTGCTTGCAGCATAATAAAATGATCTTTAGCATACGTTAAAAAGTGTTCTGTCTCAAATATCTCTCTATTTAATTTAATACACGGAGCGCACCAGTCGCTTCCTTGAAAGACCAGTAGTATTGTTTTTTCTTGGGTTGTAGACAACTCCTTAGCCTGCTGGAAATTGGTAAGCCATTGTTGTGCATGCAGTTGGGTAAAGCTCGCTACACAAAAAATAAAAAGCAATAGATATTTATTCATAAAGTTTAAATTAACAGGCACTCATTATGTTTTACGTAGTTCCAATGTATGTAAAATATTTTAAAATGTAAACTAATTTTATAACGCATCTATATAATTTATGTAAGGCACTTAGTATAGTGTTAGAAATTATTTTTTAAATTTAATATGGTACTACTAAAAGAGTACCTTTGCGCTTTATATTTTAACGTATTTATCCCAATGAAGCAAATTACCAACACCATATTAATGATACGCCCTGTTGCATTCAGAATGAATGAACAAACCAAGGTGAATAATTATTTTCAAGAAGATCTTGATTTAAAATACTCAGAAATTAATGCAAAGGCGCAGGTAGAGTTTGACACATTTGTGACAAAACTTCGTGGTGTAGGTGTGGAGGTAATTGTTGAGGACGATATCATGGGTCTGGACACCCCAGATTCTATTTTTCCAAACAACTGGGTTAGTTTTCATCAAAACGGTACAGTTGCCCTGTATCCTATGTTTGCCGAAAACAGACGTCGTGAAAGACGTGAGGAGATTATTACAAGACTAGAAAAAGAAGGATTTGTTGTAGAGGGCTTCATGGATTATACCCAAGCAGAGGAGCAAGAATATTTTTTAGAAGGTACAGGTAGTTTATTATTGGACCGTGAAAATGGGAAGGCATATTGCGCAATCTCCCAAAGAGCCCACGAGGAGCTTATCGTAGAGTTTTGCGAAGATTTTGAGATGGACCCTGTAATTTTCACGGCAAATCAAACTGTTTATGACCAGCGAAAGCCTATTTACCATACCAATGTTATGATGGCCTTGGCTGAGAATTTTGTGGTCATTTGTCTAGACACCATTGATGATAAGCATGAAAAGAAACAAGTACTCAAGCATCTCAAAGAAACCAAGAAAGAAGTCATCGCAATAACAGAGGCTCAGATGCATCAATTTGCAGGAAATATGCTACAGGTTTTGGGAGCAGACAATCAAAAATACATGGTTATGAGTGAGGCAGCTCGCTCCAGCCTTAAAAGTGATCAGGTAAAGGCAATCCAAAAGCATTGTAAAATTTTAAGCAGTGATTTAACTACCATAGAGACCTGTGGTGGAGGAAGCGCTAGGTGCATGATGGCTGAGGTATTTTTACCTAAGGCCTTGACAAAAGCATAAGCCTATTATTGCTGTGCAATACGCTTTATCATGCCATCAAAAATAAAATAATGGAACGGTAACATGATATACCAATAGGCTCTACCTAGTAGGCCTTTTGGCCTAAAAGTTGCTGTTTGATGTAGCACGTTGTCTTTGTCTATCTTAAATTCTAGCCAGGCTTCTCCCGGTACTCTCATCTCAGCAAAAAGCAGCAATCTTTTTTGGGTTTTATCTGCCAGTATCACGCGCCAAAAATCAAGGGCATCTCCCTCATTGATCGTATTTGTGTTGGTTCTTCCTCTTCTCAGACCAACACCGCCAAATAGTTTATCTACAGCTCCTCTTAAACGCCACAGCCAGTTTGCATAATACCAACCACGCTTACCACCAATAGACCATATATTTTCTAGGGCCTTTTCTGGATTTTTAAGCACGATGCTTTGCTTGTCTTTCACGCAACCATTTACAGGGACCTCTATATATTTTTTAAGATCATTTCTAAAACGGCCGCTAATCATAGAGTCTTTCCAGCTAGAGACCACTTGGTTTTGTTTTATTTTCTTGAAAGCTAACTCTATGGCTTTTTGATATGAGATAGATTCAATTTTTAAAATATCTTTAAGTCTAGTATCACTTGTTATTACCTCTATGCGCATACTGTCTACTAAATTAAGGGCTAGCTTGTAGGAGGTAGAGGTAACAAAGTAAAGCCAGTAGCTTGATATTTTGGGTGACAAAAAGGGTAGGGTAACAATGGTTAAGTTTAATTTTCTAAAACGGGCATATCCCTCCATCATTTCTCTGTAGCTTAACACATCAGGCCCGCCAATATCAAAGCTTTCATTGTAACACTCTTTGTTTCCAAGTACACCTGTAAGGTAATTAAGTACATCTCTTATGGCTATGGGTTGACATTTTGTTTTAACCCACCTGGGGGTTACCATTAAAGGTAGTTTTTCACACAAATCTCTAATGATTTCAAAAGAGGCGCTACCACTACCCACAATAATTGCTGCTCGTAAAACCGTTACTGCAGCGCTACCTTGGTATAAAATATTTTCTACATTTTTACGAGACCAAAGGTGCTTGGAAAGGCTTTGCTCATTGGCAATACCTCCAACATAAATTACTTGCTTGCAATTTGTTGGCTCCAGGTAGGTGTTAAAGTTTTTTACTGCGCGCTCTTCTTTTTCATCAAAATCACTTGTAGAGGAGCTCATTGAGTGAATTAAATAGTAGGCCGCGTCTATGTCTTTTGGGAGCGCATCGGGTCTCACCTCTTGCAGAAAATCAATAACTACTATTTCAATTTGTTTTTTTAAATCTTCAGAAATAGACAACCTGTTAGCGTCTCTCACAGAACAAACTACCTGATGCCCTTGGTCTAATAATAGCGGAAGCAGGCGCATGCCTATGTATCCGTTTGCTCCTGTAAGTAATATTTTCAAATCAGTTGTTTTTTTAAAGATACGCAGGACTTCTGAAAAGATAAAGCCTTATAAGGGTATTAACGTGACTTTAAGTTTTATTGTATCTAGTTATTATAACAACCCTGTTTTGAAATTGTTTTTCAAAAAACAGTATCTTCATGCTTTAAAAATTGGATAAAATGAAGGTGTTAAAGTGGGTGCTACTTCTTGGGGGTATTGTTATTTTTTGTTTTGGAATTTTCTCCTTTTTTCAACCTCAAAAAACACCGATAAACCAACTTCTAGCAATGATGGGTTTGGCCCTTATTGGGGTTGTGGCTAGTCTTGCCATAAAAAATAAGCCCTAGTTATTATATATCTTCTATTCTAAGACCGCTTAAGCGTGTTTTTGCTTTTAGTATTTTTTGAACAAAGCGATGAATTTCTTTGTCTTTGGTGCGTGCCTGTATTTTAATAAAATAGTTGTCTTTGTAGATAGAATACTCTTCTGCCTTCCCTTTATACAATACCAGTTTATGGTATGGGATGACCAAAGCATAGCTTTCAAGTAAAGATCTAAAACCAACAATAATACCATTGGGGCGCATCTCTATATTGCACTGATTTCTGTTGTTGTCTAAAATAAGTAGGTTGTGAATTTGTATGCTTGTTTGAGTAATAATCAGCTTAGGCGAGCCAATGCCTTTAAGCTTAAAACGCTCTGGCAAAGAATAGGGTTTTCCAACTTGCTGGTCAATTTTATTGTCTATCTGTTTGTTGTTGTAAGAAACGTTTACCAGCATATTTTTTAATCTTAATCTTAATCTAGTTGAAATCGTAGTTATTAATAACACTTTGTTCTACCTAATTACAAAAATAACAAACCCAAGAGCTTAAAAAAAGACTTTAGCAGCCTCAATATTATTTTATGAGAACTGATGTGTTAAAGACTCCTGATTTTTATATTTCTTGCGTTGCGATCACTCCCATTTTAAAGAAACAAATAACAGTACCAAAAAAGCCTTAAAAAAACTATCTTTACACCTTTAAAATGAATCCATGACCCTACAAGATATCCTTAGTCAGAAAGTTAAAGATGCTATCAAAAGCCTTTATGATACCAGCCTAGAAACAGTAGAGTTTCAAGCCACTCGTAAAGAGTTTGAGGGTGATATTACTGTAGTGGTGTTTCCTATGCTGCGAGTTGTCAAGGGAAACCCTGTGGCTATTGGCCAAGCAATTGGCGCCTATTTACAAGAGCACGTTGCTCATGTTACTGGTTTTAATGTTGTAAAAGGTTTTTTAAACATCGTTATAAGTGACGGGTATTATTTAGATTTTTTCAGTACTACAACTGCTTGGAATACTTTTGGAACACTCCCTCCCGGTGATGATGCTATGATGGTAGAGTTTGCCTCTCCAAATACAAACAAGCCACTTCATTTAGGACATGTTCGCAATGTGTTGCTAGGGTACAGTGTAGCTCAAATAGTGAAAGCTAGCGGTAAAAAAGTTTACAAAACACAAATTATAAACGATCGAGGTATTCATATCTGTAAAAGTATGCTTGCTTGGCAACGATACGGTAAGGGAGAAACGCCACAATCATCAGGGAAAAAGGGTGATAAATTAGTGGGAGACTACTATGTACGTTTTGATAAAGAGTATAAAAAAGAAATTGCCGATTTAATAGCCCAAGGAATTTCAGAAGAAGATGCAAAAAAGCAAGCTCCTATTATTGTGCAGGCGCAGCAAATGCTCCTGCAGTGGGAGGCTGGAGACAAAGAGGTGGTTTCACTTTGGGAAACTATGAATGGTTGGGTCTATGATGGTTTTGATCAAACCTACGCAGCTATTGGGGTAGATTTTGATAAAAATTACTACGAAAGCAACACCTATTTACTAGGTAAAGAATTTATCCAAGAAGGGCTCTCTAGTGGGGTCTTTGTTAAAGATCCTGACGGCTCTGTTTGGTGTGATCTTACCGATAAGGGCTTAGATAGAAAAATTGTGTTACGCGCAGACGGTACAGCTGTTTATATTACTCAAGATATAGGAACTGCCATACAGCGTGTTAAAGATTATCCAGATATAAACGGTATGATTTACACCGTTGGAAATGAGCAGGATTATCATTTTCAGGTACTATTTTTAATACTACAGAAATTAGGATTTGGGTGGGCTAAAAATTTATTCCACCTAAGTTATGGAATGGTTGATTTGCCAAGTGGTAAAATGAAATCTAGAGAAGGAACGGTAGTAGATGCAGATGATTTAATTAAAGACATGACTGCTACAGCCTGTAGCATTTCTGAGGCGCTGGGTAAAATTGATGATTTTTCTATTCAAGAAAAACAATCGCTTTACACTACCATAGGTCTTGGGGCTTTAAAATATTATATTTTAAAGGTGGATCCAAAAAAACGCATCTTATTTAACCCAGAAGAGAGTGTAGATTTTCAAGGAAATACAGGGCCTTTTATTCAATACACCTACGCGCGTATTCAATCAATTTTAAGAAAGGCTTCAGGGGCTACCCAACAATCTAAGGAGGGTATTGTTTCTCTTGATCCTAAAGAAAAACAGGTGCTTAAAACACTTCAGTTGTTTCCTGAGACAATTCAACTGGCAGCTCAGCATTATAGCCCAGCACTCATAGCAAATTACACTTATGATTTGGTAAAAGACTTTAATTCTTTTTATCAAAACGTGCCTATTTTTGCTGCTCAGGACACGACAGAAAAAGAATTTAGAGTGGCACTTTGTGGCGCAGTTGGAGCGGTTATAAAAACAGCATTTTCATTGTTAGGGATACAAGTTCCTGACAGAATGTAGTTTTTTAAAACAATAGCTGTACTGATATATTGGGTGTAAAGCCCAGAGAAAACTGCGTAACGGTATTTATATAATTTTCTTCTTGGGCGTTTGTCTGTAATTGGTAGTATCTCCCCAATTCATTTTTTGTGTCAAACAAATTTAGTAATGAAAGGTTTACTACGGCGCTAAACGTATCGTCTAAAGATGTCTTGTATACCCCTGATATGTTTGTTCTAAAATAATGTTTTAATGTTTCGTTGTTAGGGCTGTTGTATTGTATCTGTGGCCCGTTATTGGTGTTTGAAATAGCTCCCTGATTAACCGTTGTGGTATAGGGTAATCCAGAATGGTAATTAACCCCAGCAGAAATAGTGAAGTCTTTTAGGGTATAGGTTGCAATAGCATTTACACAATGTGTGACATTAAAATTGTTGGGAAAACGCATTGGGCTAAGGGTTTTAAATTCGTAGTTGCTATCTGTGTAGGTGTAGCTTAACCAGCTAGTGAAGTTTTTAAGTTTTTTCCCAACAGATATTTCCAGGCCTTGACTTGTATAGTTTCCGATGGCTTGTGCGTTTTCAAGTTGGTTTCTAAAACCAAGATTACGGGTGTTTAAACCGTCTACTTTTTTATAAAAAACCTCTGCGTTAAGGGTCCATTTTTTTAGGTTATAATCTGTCCCAAATGATGCCTGACCGCTTTTTAACAAAGGATTTTGAACTCCATCTGCCAGGATCCATTGTTTGTTTTGTATGCCTAATAATTGATTTTCATTGGCTGTAAATTGCAATACGTTTTGGTGTTTTTTCTCACCAGATAGAAACACATTCCATTGTTTTTTTAACGCGTGTGAAATGGTAATTCTTGGTTCTATCTGCGTATCAAAATTGGAAAGATTTGTTACTCTTGCCCCTAAGGTTAATGTAGTTTTATCATCAAATAGTTGGGCAGTTGTTTGCGCGTAAAATCCATTAGTTATTCCTCTTTTTGAGCTGCTCTCACTAGTATTGGTATCTTCTGTGATATCTATGGTGGTGCTGGTGTATTGATAGCCAGCCTCTATAGACAAGTCATCGTTTATACTATAGTTTGTGTCAAACTTTAGGGTTTGTTCTTTTACTTGGTTCTTTTTAAATTCTTGGCTTGCTTGTTCTACCTGCGTGTTTTGTGTGCTGGCTTTATAGGTGCTATTGCTATAATGTAACCCTGTTGTGAGTTTCTGGTTCCAGTTTCTTTGGTAATTAAAACCACCCAATAGTGTGTTTTGCTCTATTTCATTAAAACTAGCCGTTGAAATACCACCGGTAAACAAACGCTCGTTAAATTCAAGGCCATTATTAATTGTCATAAAGTGGTAGTTTAGTTTGTCTTTTGGTGAGATATCCCAAAGTGCAGAAATACTAATGTCAAAGAAATTAAAATCCTCGTCTGTTGTTCTAAGCACTTCTGGCTGGTTGTTGTTGAGGTTTGTTACTTCTGTGTTTTGAAAGGTTCTTTTAAAAAATGAGTTGTAGATAGGGTTTCCCAAACCACTGTTAATTGAGGTTCTTCCAGATCCGTGAATTGCAAAGGAGTTTGTTACAGGTATTTTCACAAAAGCATTGGTGCTTGCTAAATTTATGCCCACGCCTCCTGTTACCTCTGGATCAATGCTGTTTGTTGGATAAATGTGTAATACCCCAGAAACGCCCTCGCTGTATCTTGGATGCGTTCCGTTTTTGTAGATAATAACATTATCTATAAGGTTTGGGTTCAGGGCAGATATAAGTCCAAAAAAATGACCTGTTTGGTACATTCTAATATCGTTCCACAAAATGGTTACCTCATCACTACCACCAGCTCTTATGTTGATGTTTGAGGCTGTTTCATCGTAGCTTTGTATGCCGGGAAGCACTTGAGCAATTTGCAAGACATCTGGCTCGGTGAGTGAAGGTAAAATTTCAAAATCATCGTTTTTAATAGTAACGGCTCCTTTTTTTGTTTTTTCAATTCCTTTTGCTATGTAGCTAGAGAGCGTGATGGTAGGTAATTTATTAATGTACCCTGTGTTTATAAATAGCAAAGGGCAGCGGCCTTTTGTATTGGCTATTGCTTTATAAATGACAATTTCTTCGATAAATTGACCCTGAGAAAACAGTTCCAATACTTGGTTATCTGCAATGCTGTCTATACTTAAAACCCCACCACTGTTACTGGTGTATGTTTTGTTTTCTGAAATAGCGGTAATAAGTACTGGTTTTGCTGTTTGAGTATCAATAAATGTAGCGCAAAAAGACACCATATTTTTCGGAAACTTGACTGTTATATAACGGCTACTAACAAGGGTGAAGTTAATGTTCTCTTTGTCAGAAAACATCCTTAATGTTTGGGTAAGTGTTTGGTTTGTGTTTGGGGTAGAGACCCTAAATCTCTTTGCCGTATTGCTGTTATAAGAAAACTTTACTTCAAATGCCGTTTCAATTTGAGAAATTGCCTGCTCAAAGGCTATGGTATCTTCAGTGTTTTGAGCAAGACAATAATGAGTCCAAAAAAACAATAAAAAACAGAAGTATATAAGGCTATACTTATTGTTTTTTAGGGTCATAAATTTGTACTTCATTTTTTGAATCTTTGCTAAAAGAAAGGTTAAGTGGTAGTGTTACAGTTTGTAGCGCCTGGTCAAGGTTTGTATGGGTAAAGCTACCTGTATAACGTAAAGTTACATCAATATTTTTAGTTGTGAGGGTAACTTTGTAATGTTTTTCAATTTCCATCAATACTGCATCTAGAGGTACATCTACAAAACTACTTTCATTAAAAATCCAGCTTGGTTTTGAGGTATATATTTTATTGTTAACCAACATAGGAGCAAAGCTAAAGGAGTCACCGGGAGTAACCAGAGTATTGATTCCATTGGCATTAACAGAGACAAGGCCTTCAAAACAAGAAACAATTAAAATATCATTCTCTGTTTTTACATTAAAAGAGGTGCCAAGAACACTCACGCTTCCACTTGGGGTACGTACGGTAAAAGTCTTGCCTTTAGCAACTTCAAAATAAGCCTCACCCTCAAGGGTTACTTCTCTATTAAAGGGCCAGCCATATTTTTTGTAGCTAATACGGGCGTTTTCTTTTAATGTTATTTTTGAGCTATCTGGTAATTCAATTGTTTGTATACTGGCAATAGGCGCCTGTATGTTTGTAGGTAGGGAAGTTACAAATACAGTAGATCCTGCTAGTAGTATAAAAATTGCCGCTATTTTCAACAGTATTGGCATTGTAACAACTTTAGGTCTTTTTTGTTTCTGGGGTTTGTTAAACAAAGGAGTATCTCTAAGTGCTTTTATTCCAGATGTAATATCGTGCTCAGGCAATACCATACGTTTTGTATGGGCATCTATTTTTGTGTAGGAGTCAAAATCTGGCCACGCGTTAAGCACCTGCATATCTGCAGGGGTTGCCTCATTGTTGAGCCATTTTTCTAATGCTTGTTTTGTTTCCATCTACTTGCTTGTTATACTATAACAGTTTAATTGTTATTTTACCACCTTAGGGGGTTTATAAATTTTCTATAGTCTCTCTTAATTTTTCTAGAGCATCCAATACTCGTTTGCCTGCAGCTTTTTCTGAAATGTTATAAATGGCAGCAATTTCTCTATATTTTTTATCCTCCACACGGCTTAGTAAAAAAGCAGTGCGTTGTAATTGGGTGAGGCTATCTAGTGCTTTTTGTAATTTCTGACCAAATTCCTTTTCTTCCAATAGAAACTCTGGTGAGTTGTTGTCTTGTGATTTTTTTACACTTTGGGTGAATTTAAATTGCACCTTTTTATGAGCAACGGTATTTAAAAAAAGGTTGTTTGCGGTTGTAAAGAGATAACTCTTGGCCTTTTCAGGGGTTACTTTTGCGCAATTTTGCCATAATTTTAAAAAAGCTTCTTGTACCAAATCATAAGAGGCATCTGTGTCCTTTGTTTTAAAGAACATAAAATTGCGTAATGATTGTGCCTGGGCTTTATAGACTTTATTAAAGGCCTGTTCTTGGCAAATGTTTGTTTGTTTTTCCATGATTTGATGGCGTAAAACTATAAAAAAAATAATTAGTTTTTATGCCCTTGTGTTTTGGAAGTTGTCTTGTTATAGGTTACTTGTTTTTGTAAACACGGCCAAGCTTCATGACAAATGTAATGTCTTTTAATACAGAAATATCTTCTAAAGGGCTAGTGTCTGTGGCCACCATATCAGCCTGCATGCCAGGTGTTATTTTTCCAATTACATTTTCTTTACCTAAAAGGGTAGCTGCATTGATAGTTGCTGTTTTAATGGCGCTATTTTGGTCCATACCGTATAGTACCATTAGTTCAAATTCACGGGCATTAGTGCCGTGTCTACTCACGCCGCTGTCTGTGCCAAAGGCAATATTAACATTGCCTTTCAATGCTTTTTTGAAAGAGGCCTCAACCACGGGAGCTACTTGTTTTATTTTTTCTATGATTGCTGGTGGTATGTTTGGGTTTATAGATAGTTCTTCATACACAGAAACACCTGCCAAAAGGGTAGGCACTAGATACGCCCCTGTTTGTTTAAAGAGCCTAATAGATTCATCATTTAAATAAGAGCCGTGTTCTATAGAGTTTACTCCCGCCCTAAGGGCAGCATTTACTCCTTGCGCCTCATGGGCATGTGCTGCTACTTTTCTTCCAAGACTAGCGGCTGTAGTAACAATGGCTTTCATTTCTTGGTCGGTAAGTTGTTGACCAACACCCGCTGCAGTATTGCTCAAAACACCTCCTGTTGCCGTAATCTTAATCACATCTGCCCCAGATTTTACCAGCGCTCTTACTGCTCTTGTGCAGTCATCGCTTCCATCGCAAATACTTACATCTTGGCCAACCATTTCTAAAATAGCATCGTTGTATCCATGAAAATCTCCATGTCCTCCTGTTGCAGAAACAGCTCCGTTAGAGGCTACAATACTTGGCCCAACAACGAGCTGATTGTTAATGGCTCTTTTTAAGGCATTCATAATATGTGGGTCACCCCCTAAATTACGTATGGTGGTAAAGCCAGCCATGAGTGTCTTTTCTGCATAGGGTATGGCATTGTAGGCAGCATCTGCCTCCTCAAGGGTGGTCCAAAGATGGCTAATTGCATTGGGATCACGCTCTGATGTAATGTGAGTGTGCATGTCTATAAAGCCGGGCATTACAAATTTGTCTTTTAAATCTATGAGTGTTATATCTGTGCTTTCTAGCCCAAGTTCCAGGGCGGTTAAATAGCCGTCATGCACTTGTTTTATTTTTTGATTTTCAACAACAATGGTTTGTTGTGTTTTTGGAGCGCTTCCAGGAACGGCAAGTAGTGTGCCGGCATGAATAACTTTTGTTTGGCCTTGAAGGGTTGGCGCAAAGCCAAACAGTGTAATTACTAGAAGTGTAATAAGGTGTTTCATAGCGTGTATTGTAATTTGATTATGACGTTGTTTTACAAAGAGAGCGTAAATTACCAACAAGATACAATTATGTACTCTTTTTTGGTTTATACAGTTCATTTTATTCTAGAAAAAAGCCTGTTTTTAATAGCGTTGCTACTTTGAAACTCCCCAATCAATTAGTATATTTGCGGTTAAATCTTTTGTGATTTTCTATTAAGATTTTGCATAAAATGTATTCCCTATGTTTGATAATTTAAGTGATAAGTTAGATAAAGCCCTTCATGTGCTCAAAGGACACGGAAGTATTACAGAGGTTAACGTTGCAGAAACCCTAAAAGAGGTACGTCGTGCCCTTTTGGATGCCGATGTTAATTTTAAAATAGCCAAAGACTTTACCAAGACCGTTAAGCAAAAAGCGCTGGGTCAAAACGTTTTGACATCTCTGCAACCTAGCCAGTTAATGGTTAAAATAGTAAAGGATGAACTTACAGCCCTAATGGGTGGAGATGCTGCAGGTATCAACTTAAAAGGGTCTCCAAGTGTAATTTTAATGTCTGGTTTGCAGGGTAGTGGTAAAACTACCTTCTCTGGTAAACTGGCCAATTACTTAAAAACCAAAAAAAGCAAGAATCCTTTATTGGTTGCCTGTGATGTATACCGTCCTGCAGCGATCAATCAACTTCATGTTGTTGGAGAGCAAATAGGGGTTGAGGTGTTTAGTGACCAGGGTAATATGGATCCTGTTGCAATTGCTACAAAGGCCGTTGCACATGCAAAGGCAAACGGTTTTAACGTTGTGATTATAGATACTGCTGGACGTTTGGCTGTAGATGAGCCAATGATGCAAGAAATAGAAAATGTACACAAAGCAATCTCTCCAAGCGAGACATTGTTTGTTGTAGATGCTATGACGGGTCAAGATGCTGTTAATACTGCCAAAACATTTAACGATAGGCTTAATTTTGATGGGGTTATACTTACCAAACTCGATGGTGATACTAGAGGTGGTGCTGCAATATCTATTAAAAGTGTTGTAAACAAGCCTATTAAGTTTATTGGTACGGGTGAGAAAATGGATGCAATTGATGTGTTCTATCCAGATCGTATGGCCGATAGAATCTTGGGTATGGGAGATGTTATCTCCTTGGTTGAAAGAGCGCAGGAACAATTTGATGAAGACGAAGCAAGAAAATTACAAAAGAAAATAGCCAAAAATCAATTTGGATTTGATGATTTCTTAAAACAAATCAATCAGGTAAAGAAAATGGGAAGCATGAAAGATCTGGTAGGGATGATACCAGGTGCCGGAAAAGCCATGAAAGATGTAGATATAGATGATGATGCCTTTAAGCATATAGAAGCCATTATTCATTCCATGACACCTTTAGAGAGAAGTGTTCCTACAACTATTGATACAAATCGTAAAAAGCGAATTGCAAAAGGGAGTGGTACCTCTGTGCAGCAAATTAACCAATTACTCAAGCAGTTTCAGCAAATGAGTAAAATGATGAAGATGATGCAAGGTGGAGGTGGTAAGAAGATGATGCAGATGATGGGAAATATGCGTTAAACAGCATTAAATTATTCTAGGTAAGAAATATAAAACAAAGGCTATGACAATCTTAGACGGGAAAAAAGTATCAAACGATATAAAAAACGAAATTGCAGCAGAGGTTAAAAAAATGAAAGATGCCGGAGAAAAGGTGCCTCATTTAGCAGCTGTAATTGTAGGGGATGATGGCGCGTCTCTAACTTATGTTGGAAGTAAAGTTCGCTCCTGTGAGCGGGTTGGTTTCGAGTCTACCATGGTGCGTATGTCTCACACAACAAGTGAGGTAGAATTATTAGATAAAATTAAGGAGCTGAACCACAATGATGCAATTGATGGTTTTATCATACAATTGCCGCTGCCTCCTCAAATAAACACCCAGCGCGTTTTAATGGCGGTAGACCCTAGTAAAGATGTAGATGGTTTCCATCCAGAAAACTTTGGTAGAATGGCATTGGATATGTCCACCTTTATACCTGCCACTCCTTTTGGAATTTTAGAGTTGTTAGAGCGTTATAAAGTTGATACAAAAGGGAAGCACACTGTTGTTATTGGCAGAAGCCATATTGTTGGTAGGCCAATGAGTATTTTAATGAGCCGCAAGGGTTGGCCAGGAAACTCTACAGTAACCCTAACACACAGTAATACAAAAAACATAACACAAATTATTAGCCAGGCAGACATTGTGATTTCTGCCCTAGGGGTTCCTAATTTTTTGAAAGCAGAAATGGTAAAAGATGATGCGGTGATTATAGATGTAGGAATTACACGCGTAGAGGATCTATCAAAGCCTAAGGGATATAGAATTGTTGGTGATGTAGATTTTGATGGGGTTAGCAAAAAGGCAAGTTTTATAACTCCCGTTCCAGGTGGGGTAGGGCCAATGACCATTGCTATGCTGCTAAAAAACACCTTGCTAGCCAGAGAGCAGCGCGCTATCTCTAAAGCCTAGTATATATACTAATATTAAAAAGCCCTTTAGGTATCTCCTAAAGGGCTTTTTTTGTTATGTATTTTACTGAAATTAGAGCTGTATATCTATGCAAGCTCTCTCTAGCTTTTTAACTAGCAAATAACTGGCTTGGATCTGCAAATGCTTTAAACTCTAGAGCGTTTGAGCTAGGGTCTTTAAAAAACATTGTTGCCTGTTCTCCTACAAGGCCTTTAAATCTAGTGTAGGGTGCTATGATAAACTCGACGTTTTTTTCTTGAAGTTGTTTTGCCAGCTCATTGAAAGTATCCATATCAAGTACGACACCAAAATGAGGAATAGGAACCTCTTTACCATCTACAGTATTTGTTGGAGCTTTGGGTTGCGAGTCCTGTTTTAGATGGATAACAAGTTGGTGTCCAAAGAAATTAAAATCTACCCAATGATCACTGCTTCTTCCTTCTTTGCAGCCTAGTGTGTCTCTGTAAAATGTTCTACAACTTGATAAGTCATCAACGGGGATGGCTAGATGGAAAGGCGAGAGTGTGTGCATAGCTTTTTATGTCTTGGTTGAAAGTTTATGGTGTTACTGACCCTCCCAGGCAATCATAAAATACTTAAAGGTAGCGCCTTGTGGTATTTGAGATGCTTCAATGGTTAGGTTAGGGTTGTACCTTAGGTTTTCTGGTAGTTGTTTTTTGTCTATGGTGATAAACACATCACTATCTTTTAAGAAGATAACAACAGCATCTATACTTGTTTGGATTCCAGAGATTTCATAGTTGTCTTTAATATCTTTAAAGGTACTCTTTATAGATAGCCCTTTGCTTGTTTTGTATCTAGAGTCATACACTCGTAGGTTGTTTATTGTTGCCTCAGGACTGTTTTGTATATCTGGAGATAGCCCCAGTAGTTTGCTGCCATCTTTTGAAAACACCTCTAGGTCTCCTTGCAAGGCATCACTAGGGCCAATATTTGAAAGGGGTACAATACTGTCATTTGCAAAAACAGTCTTTAGTTGTTTAAGGGTAGTTTGGCTTGTGAGTGTCCCAATGTTACCATTTGTTATGGTAAAGGCATCTTTTTTATTTGTGCATTGTACAGATAGTAAAGCGGCCAGGGCTGTTATAATAATAGCGTTTTTCATTATTTGGTTTTGGTTGTTTGTGTATTAATCTGGTAGTTGGTGCAGGTGAGTACTCTTAATTTTTTATAAAAATAACAATTGTATCCTGTCCTGTAAAACAATATAGTCTTTAGTTTTATGCCAAGGTATATTAGCTTGTTTTAATGTGCCTATTTAAAGAAAGATACTCCTGTTTTGTCTTTACATAAATAGGTATCCATCGTAGATAATTATACTATCTTTGCTCGCGTATGCAAAAAGAGATTCAAGAGCAAGTAAATAAAGGTGTAATGCTTCCACTTATGGAAGAGTTCTACACCATTCAAGGAGAGGGTTTTCATAAAGGGACTGCAGCTTATTTTATTAGAGTTGGAGGCTGTGATGTTGGCTGTCATTGGTGTGATGTGAAAGAAAGCTGGAATCCAGAGAGCCATCCCCCAACTGCCATTGAGGCCATTGCACAAAACGCAAATAAATACTCGAAGACTATTGTTATAACTGGTGGAGAACCCCTCACCTGGGATATGGGCCCTTTAACATCGCTGTTAAAACAAATGGGTATGAGTACCCACATAGAAACCTCTGGAGCCTACCCTTTATCTGGCTCTTGGGATTGGATTTGTTTGTCACCAAAAAAAATGAAGTTGCCTACCCAACAGGTCTACAAGGCAGCTCATGAGTTAAAGGTGATTATATATAATAAAAACGATTTTGAATTTGCCGAAAAGCAAGCTGAAAAAGTTGGTGAAGATTGTATTTTATACCTGCAGCCAGAATGGAGTAAACGAGAAACGATGATTCCTCAAATTGTAGATTACGTTATGGCAAACCCAAAGTGGATGGTGTCACTGCAAACACATAAGTATTTAAATATTCCGTAGGCTATTTTTCTTGGTATAATTGCCCCCTATTGGGTTTAAGACGCTCTCTTAAATCATCCATGTGTTTTTTCTCTACCACCAAATATGCAATATGATGCATATCATGCACATTTTCTAGACCACAAAGTGTGTTTTCTAGTTTTTCTGAACGCGAAAATTCTTCCAGGTGTATGATGTGGTGCGCCGCAGTTTGAGAAGCGTTGGGCCCTTTAAAATCCCAAATTAATTTAATGCGTTGGCTCATATAGTAGTGTTTGGGATACCTTTATTGGTGTTTTTGTGTGTGGTAAAAGTACCCTACAAAGTTACTACTTTTTTTAAAGGCTTGGGTACGTACTTTAATGCATACTATTGCGTTATTAATTTGATTTGTTTACTAGTGGCAAATTGTTATTTTTGTTAGCTTAGTTGCATCTTTAACCTATTAGAAAAACACATCTTAAAACACCCCTCTTTTTATGAAAAAAATCATTCTTGTATGCGCTTTACTCTCTTTTGTGTTTGCAGCACAATCTCAATCCCAGAAAGATGTTATTCTTACCATTGAGAATACTCCTGTTTACAAGCAAGAGTTTTTAAGGGTGTATAAAAAAAATCTAGATCTGGTAAAGGATGCGTCTCAGAAAACTGTGGATGGTTATTTAGATTTGTTTGTAGATTATAAATTAAAGGTGCGGGAGGCTTATGCTCAAAAACTGGATCAAGGAAAAGCATACAAAAAAGAGTTTGAAAAATACCGTGCTCAGTTATCTAGAAATTATTTGTTTGAGCAGAAAATAGAAGAAGATATGGCCCTTGAGGCTTATGAGCGTTCTAAAGAACAGATAAATGCGCAACATGTCTTAATTATGGTTGGTTATGATGCCTTGCCTCAAGACACACTAGTGGCATACAATAAGGCTGCACAAGTGATGAAAAAGGCTAAAGATGGTGCAGATTTCACAGATTTGGTGCTTCAATACTCTGAAGAGCCAAACACCAAAGAGCAAAAAGGGAACCTAGGTTATTTTTCTGCTTTTTCGATGTTGTACCCTTTTGAAAATGCAGCGTACAATACAAAAATAGGTGCCATTTCTGCCATTACAAGAACTAGTTATGGGTATCATGTTATCAAAGTTTTAGACAGAAGGCCAACAGGAAATGAAATTACAGTTTCTCATATTATGGTTTCTAATAAAAAGGACGACCCTAACTTTGATCCTCAGGTGAGAATAAACGAATTATACCAATTGCTAAATCAAGGACAGAAATTTGAAGACCTGGCAAAGCAATTCTCTGAAGATAAAAACTCTGGTGTCTCTGGAGGGAAATTAAAACCTTTTACAAGAGGAAAGTTAAGAGCTCCTTTGTTTGAGCAGGCTGCCTTTAAACTAACTACCCCTGGAGATATTTCTAGACCCGTTGCATCTTCTTTTGGTTGGCATATTATTCGTTTGGAGGCTGTCAGCGAGCCAAAATCCTTTGAGCAGCAAAAAGAAAGGCTCTTATCTCAAGGGAAAAGGGGAGAAAGATTGATGGCTGTCACCTCAGAGATAAGAAGTAAAATAAAAGATAAATACGGCTATACACATGATGCTGGGTATGCTACTTTCTTTAACCAATTTGTAGATAAAGAAATTCTTAGTAGAAGATGGAGCTATGATACACTAGACCCTTCTCTTGATAAGGTTATCTTTACAATTGGAAGCACAAATTTTTACTACAAAGATTTTGCAGCACATTTGGTAATTAGACAAAAAAAACCAATATCTAAATCTGCAACAACCATCGAAAGTACTGTAAGGTATATGTATGATGATTTTGAAACAGTAGTGCTTCAAGAGTATTTTAGAGACAAACTAGAAGAAGAAAATCTTGACTATGCCGCTGTGATTAATGAGTATAGAGACGGCCTGCTTATATTTGATGTGATGGAAAATAACATCTGGAATGTTGTAAAAACAGATACCCTAGCTCTGCAAGACTATTACCAAAAAAATAAAGCAAGCTATCTTTGGGAAGATAGGGTGAATGCTACTATTTTAACTAGCAGTGATGAAACAGCATTACAAGAATCTAAGGTTTTGTTAGAAAAGGGTAATACACCCCAAGAAGTAAAAGAGCTGCTTAATAGTGATGCTAGTTTAAGGGTTTTACTCTCAAAAGGAATGTTTGAAAAAGGTGCCAAACAATTACCTGAGAATTTTGAGTTTGTTACAGGAGTATCAAAAATTTACAAAAACCAGAGTGGCTACACTTTGGTGCAAGTAGACAAGGTGTTACCTGCTAGCGAAAAATCTTTTAAAGAGGTAAGAGGTAGTGTGATGAGCGCTTATCAAGTACAGTTTGAAGCCTCTTGGATGCAGAGTCTTAGAGATAAATACCGTGTTGTGGTAGATAAAAAGACACTTAAAAAAATTAAAAAAGAACTTAAAAAATAATGACTAGATTTCTTTTTACATTGGTTATTTGTTTGGCCTTACTTGGGTGTGATTTTTTAGAGCCAAAACGCTCTAAAGAAGCTGTGGCTAGGGTAAATGAAACCTATTTATACCAGGAAGATATACAGGCGTTAATAGCAGAGAACACCACAAAACAAGACAGTATTAGTATTGTTGCCAACTATATCCAAAGATGGGCAACACAACAACTGCTTATAGATCAAGCAAGTATTAACTTGCCCCAGCAGCAAATAGATGACTACCAAGATATGGTGGAGGAGTATAGAAATGATTTATTTGCAGAGGCCTATAAAGGCGCTATTGTATCTAAGCTTTTGGACAGCACTATAACCCAGGAAGAGTACTCCTTGTTTTACCAACAAAATAAAGAGAACTTCACCCTAAAGGAAGAAATTTACAAGTTGCGATACATACACCTTGATGCTAGTTTTCCCTCTATTTCTGAAACAAAGCAAAAACTAAGTCGTTTTAATACTAAAGATGTTGCTGCTTTGCAGGATAGTAGTTTAGAGTATAAGGGAGCTAATTTTAATGACTCTGTTTGGGTTAAAAAAGAAACATTACTCAGGCAACTCCCGGTAATTAGAAACAAAGAATCTAAGGTTTTAAAAAAAGCTACTTTCTCACAATTAGAAGATTCATTAGGAGTATATTTGCTCAAAATTGAAAATGTGCTATCTCCCAATCAAACAGCACCTTTGCAATATATAAAGCCTATAATTAAAGAGATTATTTTAAATAAAAGAACCCTAGGGCTTGTCAAGGAACTAGAAAAAGACATTACTAAAGATGCTGTTAAAAACAAAAATTTTGAAGTGTATACCCCAAAATAGTATTGCAATACTTTTATTGTTATGTGCTCAAACCTTTATGGTAGCTCAAGAGGTTATTGCTGTAGATAGTACAGGAGTTGCCAGAGAAAACCCAGTACAAGAATTAACTAGTGCTCCAACACAAAGCGATTCTATTTTGCCTTTTAAACGTTACAAGGCAGAGGGAGTTTCTGCGGTTATTGGAGGCTATGTAGTTTTGGACAGCGATATAGATAAGAGTTATCTAGAATTCAAACAAAACGGAGTCTCTGTTGAGGAGATAACCAGGTGTGAGCTTCTGGGTAAATTAATGGAGGATAAGTTGTACTTGCACCAAGCAAAACAGGATAGCATTACCATTTCTGACGCAGAGATAAACCCGCAAGTAGATCAACTTGTGCAATACATGGTTGGGCAACTTGGAAGTGAAGAAAAAGTAGTTGCGTACTACCGTAAAGACAATTTATTTCAACTCAAAAGTGATTTATTGAAAGCCAAAAGGGATATAGAGCTCGCAAAACGCATGCAAGCTAAAGTGGTAGAGGCTGTTGAGGTTACTCCAGAGGAAATATCTGTTTTTTTTAATAACATACCCCAAGATGAGCGTCCAGTGTTTAGTGCAGAGGTTGAGGTTGCTCAAATTGTTGTGGAGCCTAAAGTTTCTAAACAGGCAACACAAGGGGTCTTGGATAGACTCAATGAATTGAGAGAAGATATCGTGGAGGGTGGTTCTAGTTTTGCGACAAAGGCTGTTTTGTATTCTAAGGATGGGGCTGCCTCAAGAGGTGGTTTGCTACCAAGTATGCGCAGAGGTGATCCTTACTCTAAGATTTTTAAAGATGTTGCTTTTTCTTTATTAGAAGGTGAAGTGAGTGAGCCGTTTGAGTCAGAATTTGGTTTTCATATCCTTAAGGTAGATAAAATTCGTGGGCAAGAAATAGATGTACGTCATATCATTTTGTTTCCAGAGTTAACCAATGATGCAATAAACCAAGCAAAAGACCGAATAGAAAAAATTAGAACCAGTATTGTCAGTGATAGTATATCCTTTGATAAAGCAGCTCGTTTATACTCTGATGATAGTAATACACGCAACAATGGAGGGCAGTTAGTAAATCCCTCAAATCAAGATACCCGTTTTGATTTAACAAAGATGGATCCAACCCTGAGTGCTCAGGTATACAATCTAGCCGAAAATGAAGTTTCAAAAATATTTGTTGACCAAGATAGAACAGGTAAAAAGACCTACAAGTTTCTAACGGTAACAAACAAATATGAGGAGCATCCTGCAGATTTTGTAAAAGATTACGAGAAAATTAAATCTCTTGCACTGCGTCAAAAACAAATCAAGACCATTGAGCAGTGGCAAGAGCAAAAAATTAAAGACACCTACATAAATGTAAATAAAGATTACAGAGAATGTGATTTTGCAAGTGATTGGGTAAAGAAATAGCGCTTACAGGCAAACCCGTGAGTTTTTGGTTTTGTTTTTTTCTCGAAATTAATTAAGATAAATTTATTTTATAGCATATGTCAGACGTAGCATTAGTGCAGCAACTTGTTACAAGGTATGAAGCCTTGCGCCAAGAAATTAAAAAAGTAATTGTAGGACAGGATGCGGTTGTAGAAGAGGTTTTACTATCTGTATTCTCTGGAGGACATGCACTTTTAATTGGCGTTCCAGGACTTGCTAAAACATTACTAGTAAATACAGTTTCTCAGGCTTTGGGTCTAGGATTTAAGCGTATTCAGTTCACCCCAGATTTAATGCCCAGTGATATTCTAGGGTCTGAAATATTAGATGAGTCTCGTAATTTCAAGTTTATAAAAGGGCCTATTTTCTCTAATATTATATTGGCGGATGAAATTAACAGAACACCACCAAAGACCCAGGCAGCACTCCTGGAGGCTATGCAAGAGCGCAGCGTAACGGTTGCAGGACATAATTACAAACTGGATTTGCCTTATTTTGTATTGGCTACTCAAAACCCAATAGAGCAGGAAGGAACGTATCCTTTGCCAGAGGCCCAGCTAGACCGTTTTATGTTTGCTATTAACCTAGATTACCCAAGCTTTGCAGAAGAGGTTGAGGTGGTAAAGGCAACGACCTCTGGAACTCCGCAAAAAGTAAACCCACTGTTTACGGCTCAAGAAATTATAGATTTCCAGGAGCTTATACGCCGCATACCTGTGGCAGATAATGTTATAGAATATGCTGTTACACTTGTGGGTAAAACAAGACCAAAGAGCCAAAGTGCTCCAGAGCTTGTGAAAAAATATATAGATTGGGGTGCAGGCCCAAGGGCGTCTCAAAACCTTATTTTGGCTGCCAAAACACATGCTGCATTACAAGGTAATTTCTCTCCAGATATTGCAGATGTTCAAAAAGTAGCGGTGGGTATACCTGTCTCTTATACACATCTCCGAGCCCACGAGACAGGCAGAAATCTCG
>CAJXUG010000011.1:0-20597 GCA_913060785.1 uncultured Flavobacteriaceae bacterium
GAGATTTCTGCCTGTCTCGTGGGCTCGGAGATGTGTATAAGAGACAGGCCTTTTGTAAAACAACGTCCTTATGATGTTATTGCAAATCCAGACACTGCCCCTAAGGCTATTTTTATATCTGGTTTAGCTACTGGAGCTTTAGATGCAGATCTTGATTTTGTGTTGCAAGGCAAACAAAAGGAAGTGCAAACTGCCATTACAGCACTCAGTAAATTAACAGATGGCCTTGTGCATCTTACCGTTGCTAAGGACAGTGCTTCTATGTTGTCTGAAATGCAACATGTTGTTTTACACAAAACAAATGTTTTGCATCCTGCAGGAAATGTAGGAACACAAATAAACAAGATAGATCCAATAAATAAAGGAGAAACTGTTTGGACCATAGCGGCTCAAGATTTGGTTATTATTGGAGAATTATTTTTAACAGGAAAATACAACGCCGAGCGTATTGTGGCTCTGGCAGGTTCTTGTGTTAAGGCCCCAAAATATTATAAAACTAGAATTGGTAGTGAGGTTGCTACCATGATTTATGATTCTGGACTTAACCATGAAAATGTTCGTGTTATTAGCGGAGGTGTTTTAAGTGGAGATACAATTTCTCCAAAGCAGCATCTAGGTTTTTACCACAATGCAGTAACGGTTATTCCTCAGGGTGATGATTACGAGTTTTTTGGTTGGAACAAGCCTGTGTTTAATAAAATTTCGCCATCAAGAGCGTTAACCTTCTCTTGGATGCAGCCCAACAAAGAGTTTGAACTAAACACCAATACCAATGGTGAGCATCGTGCCTTTGTTGTCACAGGAAATTATGAAGAAGTATTTCCACTAGATATTTATCCTTTACAAATTCTAAAAGCCTGTTTGGTGAAAGACTTGGACGCTATGGAAGCACTAGGAATGTATGAGGTTGCTCCAGAAGATTTCGCCTTGACAGAATTTGTATGTGTTTCAAAGCAACCACACCAACAAATTATTAGAGAAGGATTAGACTTAATGTATAAAGAAATAGGATAAGTTATGGGTTTAAAACAGAATTTACATACCTTAAAAATGAAGTACAAGGGTACCAAGATGGCTCCTGCGTTTAACGCAATCCATACCTTTTTGTACTTGCCTAATGAGACTACACATAATGGTACTCACATTAAGGCAGCAGATGATTTAAAACGTACCATGAACATGGTTATCATGTCTCTAGTGCCTTGTTTATTGTTTGGGATATTTAACGCAGGGTATCAATACAATGTCCAAACTGGAGATGTAACAAAAGCACTAAGCTTTTTTAGTACAGAGTTTTGGAACTTCTCAAACTTCACTATTGGAGCCTGGAAAGTCTTGCCACTTGTTGTAGTGTCATACGGGGTTGGGCTTATTGTAGAATTTATTTTTGCAGTTATTAAAGGCCATGAGGTAGAAGAAGGATACCTGGTAACGGGTATGTTGGTGCCATTAATTGTTCCTGTAGATATTCCGCTGTGGATGCTATCTATTGCAGTGATTTTTGGTGTAGTGATAGGAAAAGAAGTATTTGGAGGTACTGGAATGAATATTTTAAATCCAGCCTTAACTATAAGAGCCTTTTTATTCTTTGCATATCCAACATGGATGTCTGGAGATAAAGTTTGGGTTACTGGCGCAGTAGATACTGTTGGGCAGCCTGATGCTATTTCTGGAGAAACCATTTTAGGGTCACTGGCCCAAAACAATGGGTTTGGAGATTGGAGTATGATGGATCAGTTTTTAGGATTTATTCCCGGATCTGTGGGTGAAACCTCAAAGCTTCTCATTATAGTTGGAGCACTTATTTTAATTCTTTCTAAAATAGGAAGTTGGAGAATTATACTAAGCACTCTTGCGGGAGCATTATCAATGGGGCTTATATTTAATGGTGTTGTAAATGCCGGATGGGTAACAGAGAGTTCTAAATTCTTTGGCCTTATGAATGTTGTTTTCTGGCAACATCTGTTTATTGGTAGTATTTTATTTGGTGCAGTGTACATGGCAACAGATCCTGTTACGGCATCTCAAACCAATAAAGGAAAGTGGATATACGGGTTTTTAATAGGTTTTATATCTATTATGATACGTGTGTTTAACCCAGCCTACCCAGAGGGAGTATTCTTGGCAATTCTACTAATGAATGTATTTGCGCCAACCATAGATCACTATGTATTGGAAGGGAATATCAAAAAAAGAGCAAAACGTCTAAAACTTAAAACAGCTTAATTATGGCAGTTAATAAAGATAAAAACAGTTACACAATGATCTTTGCCGTTATTATGGTACTGGTTGTTGGTACACTATTGGCAGGATTTTCAAGCGGATTGAAGCCTATGATTAAGGCAAACGAAAAGTTTGAAAAGCAACAAAACATCCTGTATGCTATGGGTGTAAATGATAATCAGGGAACAGGTGATGTAGCTTTTATAACTACAGATAGAGTTGCCGATGCCTTTAAGACCTATATCAAAGAGCAGCTTATTATTGAGGGGCCTTCTGCCTCACAAAATGATAAGGCCTATTTAATTGATGTTAAAAAAGAAGGTGCAAAAGCCAAAAAAGCAGGATATCAAAGAAAGCTTCCATTGTTTATCGGCGAAAAAGATGGTGAAAAATTATACATCATGCCTGTAAGAGGAAAAGGGCTTTGGGATGCAATTTGGGGTTTTGTAGCTGTAGATAAAACCATGACGGTACAAGGCGTGTATTTTGATCATAAGGGAGAAACACCAGGTTTGGGCGCAGAGATCAAACAACGCTATTTTATGGATGATTTCATTGGAGAAAAACTGTTGGAAGGTAGCACCTATAAAGGTATTAAAGTTGCCAAAGGAAACAACGATCCAAAGAACTTGATCAAAGACGATTATGAAGTAGATGCTCTTGCAGGAGCAACCATTACAGGAGATGGTGTCTCTGCAATGTTGAAAAAAGACATTGCTATGTATGTGCCTTACTTTAAAACTTTAAACAACTAACAAGATGGGATTACTTTCAAAAAAAGACACGCGGTTAATCTTAGACCCATTGGCAGATGATAACCCAATTACCATACAAGTTTTAGGTATTTGTTCTGCGCTGGCTATTACAGCGCAATTAAAGCCATCTATAGTAATGGCGGTTTCTGTGATATTTGTTCTTGGCCTGGGTAATGTTGTTATTTCACTTATGCGAAATATCATACCTTCAAAAATTAGAATTATTGTGCAGCTAATTGTTGTTGCAACACTTGTAATTATAGTAGATCAGGTATTAAAAGCTTTTGCCTATGAGCTAAGTAAGGAGCTATCTGTGTTTATTGGTTTAATTATTACCAATTGTATCATTATGGGACGTTTCGAGGCCTTTGCTTTGGGTAATGGACCTTGGAAAGCTTTTCTTGATGGTGTTGGTAACGCTTTAGGTTATGGAGTAATACTTATAATTGTAGGTTTCTTTAGAGAATTATTAGGATCAGGAACTTTATTTGGTTTCAAGGTACTTGGAGACTCTGTAGAGAAAACCGGTTTGTACGCTATTGGTTATGAAAACAATGGTTTTATGGTACTCCCTCCAATGGCACTGATTGTTGTTGGTATTATTATCTGGGTACAACGTAGTAGAAACAGCGCATTAATAGAAGAAAACTAGTAATAGTAAAAAATAAAATTTTAGAACATATGTTAGAGCATATAGAATTATTTTTCAAATCAATCTTTGTAGACAACATGGTATTTGCATACTTTTTGGGTATGTGTTCTTACCTTGCAGTATCTAAAAAGGTAAGTACCGCAGTAGGTCTTGGGGCAGCTGTTATTTTTGTATTAACAGTAACGGTTCCTTTAAACTGGTTTTTAGATCAGTACATATTGCAGCCGGGAGCTTTGGCTTGGTTAGACGGAAATCGTGAAACCCCAGAACTTAGCGCCTATGCAGACTATGATTTAAGTTTCTTATCCTTTATTTTATTTATTGCCACCATTGCCACTATGGTGCAATTGGTAGAGATTATTGTTGAAAAATTCTCACCATCATTGTATAATTCACTGGGTATTTTCTTACCCTTAATTGCTGTAAACTGTGCCATTTTAGGAGGTTCATTGTTTATGCAATCAAGAGAAATTGAAACTGCTGCTTTGGCTTTAAATTATGGATTTAGCTCTGGTATTGGATGGTTTTTAGCCATTGTTGCTATTGCTGCCATTAGAGAAAAAATAAGATATAGTAATGTGCCAGCACCTCTTCGAGGACTTGGTATTACCTTTATCATTACAGGACTTATGGCCATTGGCTTTATGAGTTTTGGAGGAATGTTGACCGGGGGAGATGATCTGCCGCCAGCCCCTCAAGCACAAACATCGCAAACAACCATACAACCAGCCATAGAAAAAGAAATAGAGACGACCCCATTGGTAGTTTCAGAATAAAAAATTAAGTATATGTTTTTAGCAGCAAGTATTACAGGAGTTATCGCGGCAACAGTCATCGCTTTTTTGGTGTTGACACTTTTATTGGTTACGTTATTACTTTTTACAAAACAAAAATTATCTCCTTCAGGACCCGTAACTATTACCATTAATGGTGAAAAGGAAATTGAGGTTGCCAGTGGTAGTACTTTATTAACCACTTTAGGAGACAATAAAATTTTCTTACCATCTGCCTGTGGTGGTGGTGGAACTTGTATCCAATGTGAGTGTCACGTACTTGAGGGTGGTGGAGAAGCATTGCCTACAGAGACGCCTCATTTTAGCAGGAAAGAACTCAAAGACGGCGCACGTTTGTCTTGCCAGGTAAAGGTAAAACAGAACATGAATATCACCATTCCAGAAGAAGTTTTTGGGATAAAGAAATGGGATGCAGTGGTAGTGCGTAATTATAATGTAGCTTCTTTTATTAAAGAATTTGTAGTAGAGATACCTCAAGACATGAACTACAAAGCAGGTGGATATATTCAAATCGAAATTCCTCAGTGTGAAGTAAAATTTGCAGACATGGATATTACTGCTCATCCCCAGGAGCATGACACTCCAGATAAATTTCAAGCAGAGTGGGATAAGTTTGGTTTATGGCCACTTGTAATGAAAAACAAAGAAGTAGTGGAGAGAGCCTACTCAATGGCTTCCTATCCTGCAGAAGGACGTGAGATTATGCTGAACGTTCGTATTGCTTCCCCGCCTTGGGATAGAGCAAAAAACAAGTGGATGGATGTGAACCCTGGTATTGCATCTTCTTATATTTTCAATCTTAAAAAAGGAGATAAATGTGTTATCTCTGGACCTTACGGTGAGTTCTTTATCAATCCATCAGAGTCTGAGATGTTATACATCGGTGGTGGAGCTGGTATGGCACCTATGAGATCTCACTTGTATCACTTATTCAGAACCTTAAAAACTGGAAGAACAGTTACGTATTGGTACGGGGGTCGTTCTAAGAGAGAATTATTTTACCTAGATCATTTTCAGCAACTAGCCAATGATTTTCCAAACTTTAAATTCTACTTAGCACTTTCTGAACCAATGGAAGAAGATAATTGGAAAGTAAAAGACGGTATAGATGGTGAAGGTGACGGTTTTGTTGGGTTTATACATCAAGTAGTGATAGATAACTATCTAGACCTTCATGAATCTCCAGAAGATATTGAATTGTATTTCTGTGGTCCACCACTGATGAACCAAGCGGTTCAAAAAATGGGAGAAGACTACGGGATTCCCGATGAGCATATCCGCTTTGATGATTTTGGAGGGTAATCTTTTCAATACTATAAAATAAAAAAAACCGCTATCAATAAATTTGATAGCGGTTTTTTTAAAATACAACACATACCTTATGTAGTCGTGTGTTTTCATATATTTGGCAATTGTACAAAACAAACCTTTAAAAAAAACACACAGCAGGTGCGCCTTTTTATAATATCAATATTATTTGTTAGTCTAAGTGTTTTTGCTGCTCCAAAAAAACTAGGTTTTATTGATACCTATCCTCTCCAAACACGATCTGTTGGTTTAAGGACTCAAGACTCCCTTAGGCATGCCTTTAATATTCCAATTAATGATTCGTTGCTGGGTCTTGATTTTAAAAAACGTAGAAAATACATTGCAGCTATAACTGAAAAACGTATAACTGCAATGACTCCTTTTGTTTTACAACAATTTAAAGAGCTTTTAGAAGATATTACCCTATTTGCCAAACAAAATGATGATGATGATTTGGCCCTAGAGATTGCTTTTTTAAGAATAAGGTCAAATGTAGATGGCTTAGCCCCAAAAGTAAAAGAGCAGCGTCTTCTCTCTTTAGATAGCATCTCTAATGTTCTAAAACTTGATTGGCTATCTGTACGAGTTAAATACCATTTAGGTATAGACTATACAAGAACTCCTAATCGTATCACAGAGGGGTTTATCTATCTATTTAAAGCACTCTATATATTAGAAAACATTCTTGATGATCCAACCTTAAGATACCAAATTGTCACCTTCATTGGTTTAACGGCCTATGAACATGAACAATATCAATTAAGTAAGCGTTATTTTAAAAAAGCCGCTGACAATATTAAAAACAAAAGTGTTGGGGCATATAACAATCTTGCCTTAGCTTATAGGGGCTTAAAGATGTTAGATTCCTCAAATTATTACTTTAGGTTTGCTAAAGAGTTAGCGATTGCTGAAAATGATAGTGGAGATATTACTATAATTAATGGTAACATAGGAGAGAATCTTTATCTAGAAGGTGAGTTTGAAGCTGCATTACCTCTTTTACATGCAGATGCTGATTATTCTTTAGCTATAAAAAATTTTGGTAGCGCATCTAACGCCTTAGTATATCTTTCGGGATGTTACTTAGCCCTTGGAGATCCGGTAAAATCAGAACGCTATTTATGGAAAGCCTATAGGGCTGCAAAAACAGATAAAAGTTTGCGAAGAATGAAACCTATTTATAGGCAGTTAGCCAATTGGTCTGCCTATAATGGCGATGCCGCCAGTGCGCTTGTTTACCGAGATTCTTTAGAGTTTGTAACCAATCAATTACAATTAAATTTTAATAGGTTTTCTGGATTTGAAGCAGATAAATTAGTCAATCTTAATGCTAATCAAATTGCACTTTCACAAAGAGAAAAAGCTCAAGAGCAGTCAGAAAAAGTATTATTAATTATAATAAGTGCAAGTTTATTTGGCTTTATAATACTGACATTATTGTTTCTAAACTACCGCGCTAATAAAAAATTAAAAGAAAAAAGCCTGGCTTTAACAAACGCGCAACTTACAGGAAAACTTGAGGATGCTACCTCACAATTAAAAGTATATATTACAGAAACACAGCAAAAAGCACTTACTGAAAAAGTAATACTCACTGATGCAAACTGGAGGGAGTTTCTCCAGTATTTCAACAAGGTACATCCTAGTTTTGTAATGTATTTAAAGCAGCAATATGCTAAGCTTACCAAAGCAGAGGTCCGGTTTTGCTGTCTTAGCTATCTCTCCATGTCTGACAAAGAAATGGCTGCCATGCTTGGAGTGGGTCGTGCTAGTATAAGAGTAACAAGACAGCGTACAAGAGCTAAGCTCAATCTCAAAGAAGGGGCTTCTTTAGATACCGTACTTTTAACATTATAGAAAACAATACGTTCTAGGTAATTACTTTTATTTAATTTAGTTACTCAATAATATAGCCAAACCTTCATTTTCAAATCTTTAACTCCAAGAACTTAATTGGGTACTGTTTTATTTGCAGCAAAGGCACCCTATAATACATCTTACCGCAAACTGTTGCAGCTTTTTGCTTTTTGTTACTTTTTGTTACAGCTTTTTTTAGGTAATTTCTTTTCTTTACTTGATATTCGTATTCTTAAATTTAATGTTTTATGCGAACTATTTTAGTAACTCTTTTTTTGTTCTCTATTACTTTGTGTTCTTATTCTCAACAAAACTCAAATAATGGAGCATCTATTTTAATGCAGCAGCACAAAATGGAAATCCCAGTCATAACTAAAAATATAATTTTATTCACTTCTTTTAATCCTAACCCAGTAGAAACAATAAATAATAATGAAAATTTTATTTCCATTGGAGCGATTACCTCTTTTTTAAGCTCTGAAAATTTCATTTATATTTTAGTATTGTCATTTCTAGGTTTTCTTCTGCTTTATCGACTTTTTAGAAAAGACTAAAGCAGCTTCCCAGCGTGATAGCCTTACATGCTTTTTTTCTCTATTTCTTTAAATTAGGTGTCTTACTATTTACTATTGAAAACCAGTAAATAGTATAAAGTAAATTCTTTTGATGGCCACCAAAATTAAACACATTAGCGTATTTTTGTAGTGATAAACTAATTAGATCAAAACCTAATGTCTCTACCACTTACAAAACAAGAATTGCACAACCTTGCCATGAATATTGTTGGGGAGGACATGAAGTCTCAGGGCTTTGAGTTTTTGGGTGTTAATAGTAAAATTGGAAAAGATCCTCAGTTTGTAGGTTTAAAAAATAAAGACTTGCATTTTGTGATTGTACGGGTGTCTCACTACCCTGATGATGCCAATGAGTATGATCCTGTATTTATGCAAACTATAAAAGAGCATGCCAACGGGTTTGAGGCTAAAACATATTATGCTGGAGTGGGTCTTGGTCATGGCAAAGATTACGCAAAACCGGTGTTAAAAGATCAAGAGTATACAATGGTTTATAAAGGCTTACAAGAAATCACATGAAACAAATAGTAGCTTTTTTAGTATTTATCATTTTTGCTGGCTGTAAAAATGAGCACTCTTTAGAGAAAAAAGTACTGCAAGGAAATGCCTTTGGTACCACCTATACCATACAGTATTTTACCTCTTCAAATTTTGATGCTCAAAAGCAAATAGACTCTGTGCTTTATAGGGTAAATAAGTCTATGAGCACCTATATCTACCAAAGTGATATTTCAAAAATTAATAGGGGAGATAGTACCATTGTAGTAGATGCTCTGTTTAAAGACGTGTGGCAAATATCTGAAATAGTACATAAAAATTCTTTAGGGTATTTTGACCCTACAGTAGGTAGTTTGCGAAATTTATACGGCTTTGGAGACACCCCTTATCTTGAAACTATTAGCGATAAGGTACTAGATAGTGTTAGCGCATTGGTAGGTTTTAATAAAGTGTCTATTAACAAAGATGGCACTGTGCATAAAGACAACCCAAATATCTATCTAGACTTTAATGCGGTAGCAAAAGGTTACGGTATTGACTGCTTGGGCAATATGCTAAGCAGTAATAACATTACAGATTATATCATTGAGCTAGGGGGTGAGGTATTGGCCAAAGGAAAAAATATTTCAAAAAACAGACCCTGGACTAGCGCGGTGGAGGCTATTGTCTCCCAGGTTGATGATAGAGAAGCTGTGGTGTATTTCACCCTTCAAGATCGTGGATTGGCAGGTTCTGGAAATTACAGAAAATACCGCATTGATGATACTACAGGTAAAAAGTATGTTCATACTATAAACCCCTTAACAGGCCTTGCAGAGCAAAATAATGTTACAAGTGCAACTATAATTGCTCCAACCTGCGCCCTGGCAGATGCCTATGCTACTGCATGTATGGCCATGGGTTTTGAAAAAGCAAAAGCAATGCTTGAAACCTTAAAAGATGTAGATGGGTATGTAACCTATGTGGATGCAAATCAAGCTCCTCAAAGTTATAGCACCAAAGGTTTTGAAGATCTAATTTTAAAGTAACCTTTTATTTTTTACAGACAGGCAGCAGTTCTCCTTTGCAGAGCCTGTAACGCTCTATATCATCACTAGTCATGCTACTGGTGTAATCTAAGGCGTTAACTTCAAAGCCGATACTTGAGAGCTTTTTAAAATAATCCATTCCATAGACCCTTAGGTGGTCATACTGTCCAAAAATACGGGTACGTTCACGTTGGTCTGTGATGGTATTGTCTTCAAAGGTAATCTCTCGTTTTGCATCGTAAGGAACTTGCACAATAGCGGTTCCTGAAGGAGCCAACACACGATATAATTCTTGCATGGCTTTGGTGTCATCAGGGATATGCTCTAAAACATGATTGCAAATAATAAAATCAAAACTATTATCCTTAAAGGGCAAGTCGCAAATATCTGCTTTCACATCTGCAATAGGAGAGTTGAGGTCTGTGGTGGTGTAGGTAAGGTTTTTTTGTTTTTTAAATTTCTGCACAAATGCTTGTTCTGGGGCAAAGTGTAATACTCTCAAAGGGGCAGAGAAAAAAGTAGTTTCATTTTTTAAATACAACCAAAAAAGACGATGTCTTTCTAGAGATAGAGTGCCTGGTGCTAGCACATTTTCTCTAACCTTGGCGTATCCATAAGGAAGAAACCTTCGGTATGATTTTCCGTCTATGGGATCTGTGTATGTATTTCCTCTTAAAAAAAAAGCAACAAAGGGTCTTACCAAATAACTTATTTTAATAAGTAATGTTCTTGGAAATAGGTTTAAAAAAAATTTAAAAAGCGAATTCAAAAGAGTTAATCTAGTGCTTATTTATTGTTTACATTAGGTGGGTATTGCGCTAGTATTTTTGAAACAATAAGACGTATTTTCTCTTCACGTTTTTCTATATCATTGCCGTTATATATACCACTATGGCTAACACCTTGCCAGATTAATTCTTTGGTTTTGGCATCAATAAGGTCTATAAAGAGGCTGCCTTCTGTGTTTGAAGATATCATTCTATTGTTGTTAAAGTTACCTCCCCAATATGGGTTCCAGCCCCAAGCGCCACCAAAGTTGTTTTCATAAATATCTACGCGTTGGCTTTCTTTGGTAAAAATACTAACCAAAATATCTGGGTTACTATTTTTATTCATCCCTTTTGCCATTAAATTATCTTGTATGGCGCGCAATATTCTCTTTTTGTCCAGATCGCTAATTTTGGCCTTGTCTATACCTGGTTTAAAAAAGGCAAAAGAAGTGTAGTTGTCAAAGTTGGTTGCTTTATCATAATCACTCACCACACGAACGGTGTTACAAGAGGTTAAAACAAGTAAAGCAATAACAGAAAAGAATTTTAATACGTTCATATTATTTTTAATTTAAAAGTGAATCATCTACAAAATTTGGAAGTGTTACTTTGAGATTTGGGTTTCGTTTCATTTCTCTTTTAATAGCAAATACAGCTTCCTTGTTCCTTGCCCAACTACGTCTTGCAATACCATTATTAACATCCCAAAAGAGCATGCTTTCTAGTCGTCTTTGTGCATCATTGCTACCATCAAGAACCATACCGAAACCGCCATTGATTACCTCACCCCAGCCAACACCCCCGCCATTGTGTATACTTACCCAGGTTGCACCTCTAAAGCTATCTCCAATAACATTTTGTATTGCCATATCTGCCGTGAAGCGGCTTCCATCATAAATATTGCTTGTTTCACGGTAGGGAGAATCTGTACCGCTTACATCATGATGGTCACGCCCTAGGATAATTGTATCAAGATGGCCCTCTTTAATTGCTTTATTAAAAGCACTGGCTATTTTCATTCTTCCTTCTGAGTCTGCATATAAAATTCTTGCCTGGGAGCCTACTACCAGTTTGTTTTGTTGTGCGCCTTTGATCCATTGTATGTTATCTGCCATCTGCTGTTGCACCTGGGTAGGTGCATCTTTCATGATTTCTTCTAGTACTTGACAGGCAATAGCATCTGTCTTGGCCAAATCTTCTGGATTTCCAGAGCCGCAAACCCATCTAAAAGGACCAAATCCATAATCAAAACACATAGGCCCCATGATGTCTTGGACATAACTTGAGTATTTAAAATCTATGTTGTTTTCTGCCATGATGTTTGCACCTGCTCTAGAGGCCTCAAGTAAAAAGGCATTTCCGTAGTCAAAAAAGTAGGTTCCTTTTGCGGTATGTTTGTTTATTGCCGCTACGTGGCGTTTAAGAGTTTCTTGTATTTTTTCTTTAAATAAAGCAGGATTATCTGCCATCATCTGGTTAGATTCTTCATAGGTTAATCCCATTGGGTAATACCCTCCAGCCCAAGGGTTGTGCAAAGAGGTTTGATCACTCCCTAAATCTATATGGATGTTTTCTTTGTCAAAATGTTCCCAGACATCAACAATGTTTCCATCCCAAGCAATAGATACTGCTTGTTTTGCTGCCAAGGCTTCTTTCACTCTTTTGCCAAGTTGGTCAAGATCACTAATTACTTCATCTACCCATCCTTGCTCATGCCTTGTTTTTGTTGCTTTTTTATTTATCTCTCCGCAAACGGTAACACATCCTGCTATGTTTCCTGCCTTTGGTTGGGCGCCACTCATGCCTCCTAGTCCAGAGGTTACAAATAACCCTCCTTTTGGAGATTTTTTAATTTTTCTAAAACCGTTTAGTACTGTAATTGTTGTACCATGAACAATACCTTGAGGGCCAATATACATATAGCTACCGGCTGTCATTTGGCCAAATTGGGTAACACCAAGTGCGTTAAATTTTTCCCAGTCATCGGCCTTGGAGTAATTGGGTATCATCATCCCGTTGGTTACAACCACTCTTGGGGCGTCTTTATGAGAAGGAAATAAACCCATAGGGTGTCCAGAGTAGATTGCCAATGTTTGCTGGTCTGTCATTTGGGCTAGATACTGCATCACCAAACGGTACTGTGCCCAGTTTGAGAACACCCCTCCATTACCACCATAGGTAATTAACTCATCAGGGTGTTGGGCCACAGCATGATCTAGATTGTTTTGTATCATGAGCATGATTGCCTTTGCTTGGGTAGACTCCCCTGGATACTCTTGTATTGGCCTTGCGTATATTTTATAATCGGGTCTAAAGCGGTGCATGTAAATACGCCCGTATGTCTCCAATTCATGCTTAAACTCTGGAAGGAGCGTGGCGTGATGTTTGGGATCAAAGTAACGTAGTGCGTTGCGATATGCTAGTATTTCTTCTTCTGGAGAAAGTATTTTTTTTCTTTTTGGGGCATGGTTTACCTGGGGGTCATACGTTTTTGTTTGAGGCAGTTCATTTGGTATTCCAGCTAGTATTTCTTCTTTAAAAGTCATGGTACTGTTTTTGATAGTTCGCATCTATAGATAGAAAATTAAGGCTACTATTATTGTGTGTTTGTTTTTTTGTTAAAACCATAGGGGCAATGACGGCAGCCACTCTCACAGCAATATGTCCTTTTAAGGTGGTATTGTTCTGTAAAGCATTTATAGCCCTCTGGCGTGAGATAGAAGTCTCCTTCTTCTAGTTCTATTTTTTTCTTCGGAAATAACACCTAACAAAAATACGCAAAGTTGGTAGTATAAGTAGCTAGATTTTCTTTTGCAATAAAATTTGTTGCTTTGAATGTTAAAAATAAAATAGATACTCCCATGTTTTGTAAATTTGCATTGTATTTTTTTCTTTAAAAAGGCTAACATATTTTAAAAATGAATCAAAAAATAGATGTTTCTTCTCTTGGTGGTGATGTTAGCTTAGCTATAAAAAGAGAAGATCTTTTACATCCTATTATATCAGGTAATAAGTTTAGAAAATTAAAGTACACTATTGCCCATGTGTTGGAGAGATCTCAAAAATGCATGCTAACCTTTGGAGGTGCATACTCAAATCATATCGCTGCGGTGGCGGCTGCAGGAAAATTAAACAATCTTAAAACCATTGGTATCATAAGAGGTGAGGAGCTGGCAGATGTCTACAAGCAAAATCCAACATTACGCTTTGCACACCAGCAAGGGATGCAACTTGTATTTGTCTCTAGAGCGCAATACGCTTTGAAAGAGACCTCGGCATTTTTAAAAACCCTGCACGATAGCTATGGTGATTTTTATACGGTACCAGAGGGTGGCACCAATGACTTGGCTATTAAAGGATGTGCAGAAATTCTAACACCCCAGGACGCCCAGTATGATTATATCTGTCTTTGTACGGGTACGGGGGGCACATTGGCGGGCGTTGTGTCTTCATTAAAGGAGCATCAAAAGGCAATTGGGTTTTCTGCGCTCAAAGGAACATTTCAAGACCAGGTAGTTTCAAAATACACTTCCAATACAAACTATAGCATCACAGACGCGTATTGTTTTGGTGGGTACGCCAAGGTGGATACAACATTAATTGAGTTTATAAACACTTTTAAACAAACCCATGGTATTGGTCTAGATCCAGTGTATACGGGCAAATTATTGTACGGTGTTTTTGATCTTATTAAAAAAGATTATTTCAAAAAAAATAGCCGTATTTTAGCACTCCATACTGGCGGAATGCAAGGTGTAGCTGGCATGAACCTAACACTAGAAAAAAAGAATTTACCTCAAATTAATGTATAATATGTACCACAAAATCACAACACTGTGTGTTATTTGTCTTGTTTTGCTATCTAGCTGTAGGGCTAAAAAACACACCATAGTTGCAACTTCTACCAATACAGCTTCTCAAAGTGGTATGCCTGGAGCTCAACAAGGAACTGCAAAAAAACAGGAAACTGCGCCAGTGGCTAAAAAAAGTTACACCAATGTTGTTAAAGAGTATATAGTTCAGTTTAGTGAAATAGCAATGCAGGAGATGAAGCAATATGGTATTCCTGCCAGTATTACCTTAGCGCAAGGTATTTTGGAGAGTGGCGCCGGCAGGGGCACTTTAAGTGTGAGGGCAAACAATCATTTTGGTATCAAGTGCCACACGGGTTGGCAAGGTGATTTTGTTCATCATGATGATGATAAGGATCAAGAATGTTTCAGAAAGTATGTAGATGCAAAATACTCTTACAGAGATCACTCTTTGTTTTTAACAACAAGAGGCAGGTACAGCTCTTTGTTTGACTTGTCACAGAAAGATTATAAAGGATGGGCCAAGGGTTTAAAAAAGGCGGGATATGCCACAGACCCAAAGTATCCAGATAAGTTAATTAGTATTATAGAAAGGTACCAGCTTGAAGATTTTGACACACAAGTCTTAGGCTCAAAAAAGAGTAGGAGAAAATCAAAAAATAAATCAGACAATGTATCTGTAAAAACATACACAGTTACAAAAGGAGATACACTATATAGTATTTCAAGGAGGTTCGATATTTCGGTAGAAGACTTAAAAAGTTTTAATAAATTAAAAGATACTACGTTGTCTATAGGGCAAGAGTTGTATTTAAAAGGCTCAAAAAAATAGTAGATGATATACAAAAGAAGTAGTGCGCTTTTTGCAGAAGCGCAAAAGGTAATTCCAGGAGGTGTTAACTCTCCAGTGCGCGCCTTTAAAGCCGTGGGTGGTGAACCTATTTTTGTTGAAAAGGCCAAGGGTGCTTATTTATATGATGCAGATGGCAACGCTCTTATAGATTATATTAACTCGTGGGGCCCTATGATTTTGGGACATGCTTATGAGCCAGTTGTTGATGCAATTGTAGAAAAAGCGAAGCTTGGAACTAGCTTTGGAATGCCAACACAAATAGAGACACAAATTGCTGAGTTGGCAATATCTATGGTGCCAAATATAGAAATGATTCGGTTTGTTAACAGCGGTACAGAGGCTTGTATGAGCGCTGTGCGTTTGGCAAGAGGGTATACCAATAAAGATAAAATAATAAAGTTTGCGGGGTGTTACCATGGCCACAGTGATTCTTTTTTAATACAAGCAGGAAGTGGCGCCGTTACTTTTGGTAGCCCAAACAGTCCTGGGGTTACCCAGGGAACTGCAAAAGACACCTTACTTGCCAGATACAATGACTTGGCGCATGTAGAAGAAATTATTGCCCAAAACCCTCACCAAATTGCCTGTATTATTATAGAGCCTGTTGCAGGTAATATGGGGTGTATTTCTCCAGCTCCAGGATTTTTGGAGGGCTTAAGAGCTCTTTGTGATGCCCATCAAATATTATTAATCTTTGATGAGGTCATGACCGGCTTTAGACTAGCCCCTGGAGGTGTACAAGAACTTAAAAATGTACAGGCAGATATTGTGACCTTCGGGAAAGTTATTGGAGGAGGCTTACCTGTGGGCGCCTTTGCCGCCAATACAGATATCATGAGCTATCTAGCACCTTTGGGCCCTGTTTATCAAGCAGGTACCTTGAGTGGAAACCCTCTTGCAATGGCAGCTGGTTTTGCGATGCTCAGTGAACTTAACCAGCGAAGAGAAATTTTTACTTCTCTAGACCAAAAAACAAAATATTTACATAAGGGGCTTTCACAGGTGCTTACCTCAAGGGGTGTTGCCCATACCATCAACAGAGAGCAGTCTATGATTTCTGTGCATTTTAGCCATAGGCCTGTTACAGATTTTGAGACAGCAGCAGAGGCCGCATCAAACGGGATGTTTAACAAGTTTTTTCACGGCATGCTAGACCAAGGTATTTATATTGCGCCAAGTGCCTATGAAACTTGGTTTCTAACAGATGCCCTTACCTATAGAGATCTTGATCAAACAATAAATGCTGCAGACCATGCAGCAAAATTATTGGTATAAAAAAAGTCCTACTTATTGCAAGTAGGACTTTTTGATTGTACTGAAATAATACGTATTATTTTTGCATTGCTTTCCAGGCAGTGAACTGTTCTGGGGTAAGCGTTTTTTTCATGGCTCTTTCTAAAGATTCAGCAAATTTTAATTTATATGCAATTACCTCTGGGCTATTTGCATCTTGACCATCAACGTTTTTTCTTGTGTCTACTTCATTTGCGGTAAGAGCTCTAAAGATATAACGTTGCTGTGTACCGTCAAGACCTAATGCCTGGCTTAACTCAGCAGTTTTTTGTTTTGCAATAGTCTCTGGTCTGTCTTGGTTAACCGTTAATGACTGTGCTGTTGTGTTTTGTATACCTAGAACAAACACTGCAGCAATTGCTATAATTTTTAATAAGTTTTTCATTTTTATATGTTTATAATATGGACCACTAAAGTATATAATTTCAATACAATAAACCAATAATTAAGCCAAAAAACATTTTTATCCTATTAAGGGGCTGTTTTTTGCGATAGCTGATAATTTGTGTATGAATTGAGTGTTTTTTTTCGGGCCTTATTACTGGCCTTTTTTAAACCCGTAGGTGTTTTGACCAATAAAATCTTTAGGGAAGGTATCATCACCCTTAAAACCAAGTGCTACATTGCCACTGTCTTCGGGGATGTAATTGGTTTTAAATAGGTAGTCCCAAAGACTCAGGCTAATGGCGTAATTTACTCCTCGTCTGCCTTTAGGAACTTCGCTTGCATGATGGTATAAGTGCATCACAGGGTTGTTAAAAACATACTTTAATGGTCCCCAAGTAATTTTAATATTTGCATGGTTAAAATGCCCAATTGCAATAGTGATGAAATGAACAATAAAGGCCTGCTGGGGTTCAAAACCTCCCAGAATCATTACACCAAAAGTTTTAAGAGGCTTGTAGAGTATATTTTCCATCCAGTGGTATCTCAAATGAGAAGCAAAGCCCATTTGCTTTACACTGTGGTGTACCTTATGAAATCTCCACAAAAAGGAATACTTATGCAAAGAAAGATGGGTAAGCCATTGTACAAAATCTAGCACAACAAAAAACACCAACAATTGTATAACAGATGCCCACCCTGAGATATCAATAAGTGCAAGGCTTTTTTCACTAATATTAATTTGAGTGAATGACAGTTTTAAAACTTGATACACCCCCTCTATTACTATAGAAAAAATAAAGAAATTAAAAAACATGTAAAATCCATCCAACCAAAAATCTTTCCTAAACACGGCTTGGTTTTTACGCCAAGGAAAAGCAATTTCTAGCCCCCATACTATTAAAGAAATTATAATAAGACCCCAAAAATAATTAGTATAAAGAGGCACTACAAAGACAATAGAATTCCAGGTCCAATCTAAGGTCCCTAAAAAAGCGTCAATAAAAGCGTCTATATATTTTTTCATTTCAGTACTACTATCTATACTAGTTTAGGCCATGGTAACAAGCAAACCCTCAGGAGTTTTCTCAACCTTTACCAAGTTATGTTTTGTGAGGCCCTTTATGGTTTTGTCCCACTTTTTGTTACTTAGCCCAGATTGTTCTTTTAGCGTATTTAAATCTATGGGAGAAGTGCATTTTAATATATTAAAAACAGCTTTTTCATCCTCAGACATGGCAACTTGTTTTTGCTCTGGCTTCATTTGTGGGAAAAACAACACTTCTTGTATAGAAGCATTATTGGTTAAAAACATAATCAACCTGTCCATACCAATTCCCATACCAGAGGTTGGGGGCATTCCGTATTCTAGGGCTCTTAAAAAATCTTGGTCAATAAACTCTGTGGCCTCATCATCACCACGCCCAGCAAGTTTTACTTGATCCTCAAAGCGTTCTCTTTGATCTATAGGGTCGTTAAGCTCAGAGTAAGCGTTGGCCAATTCTTTACCACATATAATTAATTCAAAGCGCTCTGTGAGTTCTGGGTTAGAGCGGTGTTCTTTTGTCAAGGGGCTCATCTCTTTTGGATAGTCTGTAATAAATGTAGGTTGTATATAATTTGCCTCACATTTCTCGCCAAAAATTTCATCAATTAATTTCCCTTTACCCATGGCGCTGTCTACCTCAATACCCATAGCTTTGGCAGCTTCTCTAATTTCAGTTTCTGTTTTACCAGAAATATCAAAGCCAGTAAATTTTTTAATAGCATCTGTCATGGTCACTCTTGCGTAAGGAGCCTTAAAACTAATTTCATGCTCTCCAAACACCGTTTTTGAACTTCCGTTTACCTGGGTGGCGCAATACTCTAGTAGCTCCTCTGTGAAATCCATCATCCAGTTGTAATCCTTATAGGCTACATAAATCTCCATCATGGTAAACTCTGGATTATGCGTCCTGTCCATACCTTCGTTTCTGAAGGTTTTTGCAAACTCATATACCCCATCAAAACCACCGACAATTAATTTTTTTAGATACAGCTCACAGGCAATTCTCATGTACATAGGAATGTCTAGAGAATTATGATGTGTTTGGAATGGTCTTGCCGCAGCACCTCCCGGTATAGACTGCAAAATGGGTGTTTCTACCTCAAAATAACCACTGTTATTAAAAAAGGTACGCATGGCTGTAAAGAGCTTTGTTCTTTTTACAAAAACCTCTTTTACTTTTGGGTTTACAACCAAATCTGCATAGCGCTGTCTGTAGCGCATTTCTGGATCTATAAACTCATCATAGGTGTTTCCTTGGCTGTCTGTTTTTGGCAGCGGCAATGGTTTTAATGCTTTACTTAACAGCTTAAATTCTTTAACCAATACGGTAATTTCGCCTACCTGTGTGGTAAACAGCTCTCCTTCAACTCCTATAAAATCGCCAAGGTCTAGTAATTTTTTAAACAGCTCGTTGTATTTCATCTTATCTTCACCAGGGCAAATTTCGTCCCTGTTAAAGTACACTTGTATTCTTCCTTCACTATCTTGTATTTCAGCAAAAGAGGCTTTTCCTTGTATTTTTTTACGCATCAATCTTCCAGCAATAATCACTTTTTTGCCTTCTGTATACTGCTCTTTAATAGCTTTACTGGTATGATCTACAGGGTATAAATCTGCAGGATATGGGTTGATACCCAAGGCTCTTAATTGGGTCAGTTTTTCTCTACGAATGATTTCTACTTCAGAAAGTTGCATATGCTTTGTTTGTGCTACAAAATTAGCCTATTTCCCTATTTTAATCTTAAAATTTTTACAAAATTTTGTTTCCTTACCCAACAGACAATAAAAAGAGATATTTACTGGTTTTAATTTTGTCTATTATATCTCTTATTTGACTCATTCACCCAAAGAGATCTCTAGCTCTTGTAACAAAACAAAAATGGGTAGACCTATATTATAAATAGTTGTAATTTTGTAAGATAATAATACCTATGAGTTTTTGGAGAGTAGTACTTTCGATTTTATTTCCACCTCTTGCCGTAATTGATAAAGGGTGTGGTTCTGTATTAATTGTTTTAATCTTAACGTGTTTGGGTTGGATTCCTGGGGTAATTGCTGCCCTTATTATTTTAAATAACCCAGATAATTAAGCTAATTTAATACCAGTAATAAAGACGCCATAGGCTATTATTAAGGTGTCACTAACACATACAATATGCCATTAAAGGTGTCTTGCAAGCTTACTATATCTTGAACAAACAACTACAACTACAAGACCTAGGTCTTAAAGACTACAAAGAAACTTGGGAGTACCAAGAAAGCCTTTTTGCTGCTATAATTGATATAAAAATTAAAAACAGAAGAGAAGCTGCTGGACTGCAAACCCCAAACCATTTTTTGTTTGTAGAACACCCACATGTATACACCCTTGGTAAAAGCGGTGATTTAGACAATCTTTTAATACCCAAGGATACGTTGGCGGCTATTGGTGCTACCTTTTATAAAATAAATAGAGGTGGAGATATTACCTATCATGGTCCAGGACAAGTTGTAGGGTACCCCATCATGGATTTAGAAAATTTCTTTACAGACATCCATAAGTATTTACGCCTGTTGGAAGAAATGGTGATATTAACCCTCGCCCAATACGGTTTAAAAGCACAGCGCTCTGAGGGAGAAACTGGTGTTTGGCTTGATCCAGGCACTCCTTTTGCTAGAAAAATTTGTGCCATGGGTGTACGGGCAAGCCGCTGGGTTACCACTGTCTCTTATACACATCTCCGAGCCCACGAGACAGGCAGAAATCT
>CAJXUG010000012.1:0-20359 GCA_913060785.1 uncultured Flavobacteriaceae bacterium
GAGATTTCTGCCTGTCTCGTGGGCTCGGAGATGTGTATAAGAGACAGTATCAAAAGTGATCATTAAAAAAGGAATGCCAACTACAAAAACAAAGGAGATATACAAACCTTGCTGTTTTAATAGGAAAAACAAAACCAATCCTATGGATAGGTTTAATAACAAATTTGAAGAAAGTAGCGCTCTTAGATATTCTTTTTCATGTGCTCGCCATTTTTTAGGATACAGCACAAGAATTGGGGATGACAAAAAAAAGGTGCAAAAAATAAACAGAAAAAAAACATTGCTTTGAAATACAACAAAGTCACTAAAAATAGCCACATCTGCTAGCTTTGAAAGTGCAAAAATAGAGCCAAAATTAAAAAGAGAAAACAATGCTTGATCAAATAATATGGTTGTTTTTTTTCCTTTAATTTTTTTTAGGACAGCGCGTATTTCCATCTTAAAATTAATTTACGTTATCTGTAGATTCTGTGTCTAAGATATTTCGTTGATTACTCAAGTTCTTTGCTTTTTGAAAATAATAACGCATCATTGAAAGCATCACAAACAAAACAATAAGAAGTATTGGATAGGTAACCATTTTAACATCCAAAATACTTTTTTTGACAGACAACATGGGCTTATTGATAAGCGATACTGTTTTGTCTTGATTAAGTAGTAGCAACTGAAGTTTTTCATTTTGCTCCATTAACAATGCTTTTTGATCAAAAAGCATGTGGATGTTGGTGACATTTATATCTACCATAGAGATCTCTGAGGCGGTACCTTTTGTTAGCTCACTAATTGGGCGGCCGTAAGTATCAAAAATAGAGTCCATATAAGATATACTCTCAAAATTTCTGGCTATTCTAAAAGCCAAACTTTCTTTTAAAAGAGTATTTTGTTTTATTAAAACAGGATTGTCATTTAAATACGCTACTAATGCATCTATTGTTTTTTGAGAACTCCAATAATCACCAACTAAGGAGATTTTGTGATACCTATACTGAGGGACAAAGACCTCAGAGGTTAACAATTCGTCTTCATATTGAGCTTGGTCCATAACAGTTTCAAGATTTCTGTTATTAGATTCTGTGGCATCAACTATCTCTAAAATATTAACCAAAGGCTCTATCTCTAGACTATGGATATAATACACACTGTTTTTGAAAAACCCCTTTTTTTCAAGTAGTACAGAGTCTTTCTCTTGTATCTTAAATTGCAACTGATTTAAGGCATCATACACAATTGCTCCAGAATTACCATTTACCCTAACATAGAGCTGCGTTTCTCTTGCCGGGTTGTCATTTGTATTAAAAAATCCCAAGGTTGCTCCTACTATAATTAAAACAAGAACCACAATCCAGGATTTAATAAAAAAGTTAAAAATGGCGTACAAAGAAATTAACCCTGAATGATACATGCCTTTAATTTTATCTATAATCAAGTTAAGGTCTAATTCTTCACTATTGTTTTGGTTGTTATTACTGGACATATCTTAGGTGTTAAATTATTATAAGAGGCTGTTGGCGCTTCTTGTTTTTTGTATCAAATGTATTAAACTGTCTTCCCAGTTTTTATACTGAGTTCCTAAAGTAACTTTTAACTTGTTGCAATTAAGAACACTATAAACAGGTCTTTTAGCAAAAGTAGCGTAATGCTCGGTTTTTGCAAGATTTACGGTATCTATTTCTCCAGTTGCCTTAAAAATAGCTGTAGCAAAATCATACCAAGTGGCTTCTCCTTGATTGCTGAAATGGTATACACCATAACGCGTATTTCTTGTTTTTATGATAGTTACTAACACCTGTGCTAAATCATTTGCATTGGTGGGGGTCCCTGTTTGCTGTGTTGTAATGGTTAATGCTTTTTTTTGCTCAGCAAATTCAAGCATGGAATTTAAAAAATTATGTCCATACTGGCTATAAAGCCAAGAGGTGCGGATAATAAAATGTTTGTTCCAAGTATCACCTATATGTTGTTCCCCTTTTAATTTAGAGGCTCCATATACATTTAAAGGATTTGTGGGGTCCTGTTCTTGGTAAGGTGTTTTGGCCATGCCATCAAACACATAATCTGTAGATATGTGAAGCATTACCACATTGTACTTTTTACAGGCTTTTGCAAGGTTATATGCTCCTTCTGCGTTTATTAAAAAAGCCTCTTTTTGTTCACTCTCTGCTTTCTCCACATTGGTGTAGGCCGCTGTATTAACACAATAATCGAAGTTGTGTTCACCAAAAAATTGGTGTACTGCATCATTATTTGTAATATCCAGGTCTTCTCTAGTTGCAAAATAGCATGAAACATCACCGGTGTTTTGGAGCTGCTGCTTCAAACACTGGCCCAACTGTCCATTTGATCCTGTGACTAATATTTTTTTCATTTTGTAATTTCCAGAAATGTAGGTAATTCAAGATCTTTTTTTGAAATAATCATAGCATTACTACTTAGGTGCCAATCTATGGCTAAGGTTGCGTCATTGTAAACAATACCTCGTTCACTTTCTTTGTTATAGTAGGCGTCACATTTGTATGCAAATACGGTATTGTCTTCTAATACACTAAAACCGTGAGCAAATCCACGAGGAACAAACAATTGTTTTTTGTTTTCCTCAGAAAGGACAATACTGAAGCTTTTTCCAAAACTAGGGCTTCCTTTTCTTAGATCTACAACAACATCTAAAGCGCTTCCTTTAACAACCCGCACTAATTTTGCCTGGCCATAAACTCCTGTCTGAAAATGCAAACCACGCACCACGCCATACTTTGAGGTAGACTCGTTGTCTTGGACAAAAGTGACGGCAATACCAGTTTGCTCTAAAAAGTTTTGGGCATTAAAGGTTTCGCTAAAAGTGCCACGCTCATCCTCAAACACCTTTGGCGAGAGAATAAAACAATCTTCTAAGTTGGTTTTTTCGAGTTTCAAATTAATCGAGTTGCATTAAATGTTTACCATAGCCGCTTTTAAGTAATGGCGCCGCTAGGGTATGAAGTTGTTTTTTTGTGATATAACCCATTTCATAGGCAGCTTCTTCTATGGCTCCAATTTTAAGTCCTTGTCGCTCTTCTATTACTTCAACAAATTGAGAGGCTTGCATTAAAGAGGCAAAGGTGCCTGTATCTAACCAAGCTGTCCCTTTATCTAGGATGCTCACATTTAGTTTTCCTTGCTGTAAATACACATTATTTATATCTGTAATTTCTAATTCACCACGGTGGCTTGGCGCTATATTAGCTGCAATGTCAACTACCGTATTGTCATAAAAATAGATGCCAGGTACCGCATAATTTGATTTTGGTTGGCTTGGTTTTTCTTCAATAGACAAGGCTTTTCCCTGTTTGTCAAAGGCAACAACTCCATACCGCTCTGGATCTTGTACATGGTATGCATATACAATACCTCCATTTGGGTTATTGTTTGCCTGCAATAAGGCTTTTAGTCCAGATCCATAAAAAATGTTATCTCCCAAAATTAATGCTACTTTGTCTTTGCCAATAAACTCTTTACCAATAATAAAGGCCTCTGCAAGCCCGTTAGGCTGGGCTTGTTGTGCGTATTGAAAATCACAGCCTAATTTTTTCCCATCACCTAAGAGTTTTTTAAATAAAGGCAAATCCTCAGGGGTAGAGATAATTAAAATCTCTCTGATACCCGCAAGCATTAAAGTGGATAACGGGTAATAAATCATAGGCTTGTCATACACAGGCATTAACTGCTTGCTAACGGCAAGGGTTAGTGGGTGTAATCTGGTGCCGCTTCCTCCGGCAAGTATGATTCCTTTCAAAGTATATTTGTTTTAGTGTTTAAAATAATCTATCACTGTTCTCTAGATACCAGGCGATTGTTTTTTCAATACCGCTTTCAAAATTTTCGTCTGCGCTCCAGCCCAATTCTTTTTCTATCTTGCTTGCATCAATAGCATACCTAAAATCATGCCCTGGTCTATCTCCTACAAAGGTGATTTGTTCTTTGTAAGAAAACCCTTTGGGCTGCAGGGTATCTAGTATATTGCAAATAGTATGTGCAATGTATAAATTTTCTCGCTCGTTACGTCCACCAATATTATAGGTTTCTCCTAGGCGCCCTGTATCTATGGCCTTTTTTATCCCTACGCAATGATCTTTTACATAAAGCCAATCTCGCACATTTTTACCATCGCCATAAATAGGGATAGGCTCTCCTGCAACTGCTTTTCTAATTATGGTAGGGATTAATTTTTCTTTGTGTTGATTGGGCCCATAGTTGTTTGAGCAATTGGTTGTAACCACTGCCATACCATAGGTATGATAATAGCTTCGCACAATAAAATCACTAGAGGCTTTAGAAGCGCTATAGGGGCTATTTGGGGCATATGGTGTTTGTTCTGTAAACAAGCCTGTAGCGCCTAAAGAGCCATATACTTCATCTGTAGAAACATGTAAAAAACGATTGCTTTCACAGCCTTTTTTATAAAGGTTAGGGCCCTCCATCCATGTTTTATATGCCGCTTGTAAAAGGTTAAAAGTTCCTGTAATATTTGTTGCAATAAAGGCCCCCGGATTTGTGATAGAATTATCCACGTGAGATTCTGCCGCGAAATGAACAACCCCGTTAAAGCGGTGTTCTTCAAATAGCTTAGATACCAAGGTTATATCACAAATATCACCTTCTATAAAATGATAGTTTGCATGCCCTGTAGCAGGTTCCAGATTTTTTAAATCTCCTGCATAGGTGAGTTTGTCTAAGACGAAAATTTCATCTGTAGTATTCTCCAAGACATATGTTACGTAGTTGGACCCAATAAATCCTGCCCCACCGGTAATTAATACTTTGTTTGACATATACTCTTTAATGCTATTGTAAAATTAATCTCAACATTTTTTCTGTAATCAGGTAGGTTGGCTTTACGCCGGTTGTCCCAAGGCCTCCAGAGGCCAAAGTACTTCCAGTTTCTAAAGGGTTATCACTGGCGTAATATGCGTACATCACCTTTACATCACTACTGATACTCCCTCGTATGGTTGAGGCCGCTTGTATCGCTTTTTGATAATGAGCTCCTTCCATCTCCAGTCCAACTACATTCCAAGTTGAGGTAAAGAAAAATTGCAACACATCTCTGTTTTGTAGCGATGTTCCTAGCACGCTTATCATAGACCCTTCACAAACAGCAATACCATCATTTTCAAAATGAGATACTTTGAGTTTGTTTTCAAACGGATAATTATCTGCCGTTCCCTCAAACACATGGGCAGATGGAATCATGATATCACCTTTTCCTCCCTCCAAAATCCCTGCCTTACCCATAATCCCGATAGACACAACGTTTAAAAACTGTGTTTTGGTATCTGTAGTATAGGGTTTTAATAACTCATCCATGGTTTCATAGGCCTGTTCACCAAAGGCATAATCCATAACAATAATTACGGGCTTGTCTTTTGTTTGTTGCCCAGAGGGTTGCAAACCATAGGGTAATGATGTTAGTTTTGCAGTATCAAAAATTTGCACATTGATGTTTGTGCCACTACTGTCTTTAAGAAAAGTCATCCCTTGTTTGTTGGCCAATTGTGTTGTTTTCTCACGCTGGGTATCACTACCAGAATCACTTAGTAGCTCATAGAGGTGCATGGCCCCTTTTTTTGCTTCAACAGGCAATGCTTTTTCTGCATACAGGCTATTCATTACACTGTGCATGTTTGCACTAATGATATGAATGGGGCGCTCCAGTAATCCTTTTTGATCAAGGGTTTGTTTGATATTAAAGGCCCAGCGCTCTCCATGTATATGGTGGCCAATACGCTCTCTTAATACAGGGCTGAAGGTGATAATTCTTTTTTCGTTTTTAACAATTTCATCAATTGCTCCTTTCCCTAAATGATAGATGATACTTAAAAAACGATGCTCGTTTTGCGTACAAGAAAAAGCCGTATACACATCATTTACCTCAGCAAAGGTTCTTCCTAGAAAGTTTGCGGTATGGGTAAGTGCAATTTCTTTCTCTTTTTGACTTAGTTTTCCTTTTTTAAGAACTGCTTGTTCTAGTTTTTTCCAGTCTCTGTTTACATCCTGGCCATCGTTGATGACTACTTGACGCATTATTTTGTGAGACTCTATATATAAAAAAGTAAGGTGGGTAAGAATATCATATATCTCTGAGCGCCCTCTAGTGACCTCAATATTCATTTGCTCTTGGTCAATACGGTAGCAATTTCTTCTTCTTTTGGCCGGTATAATTGGTGAGAAATGAGAGTTTTTATACCCTTCATCACTAGTTAGGTTTATATACCTGCACTCTTCTATGCCGTAGGGCAGTCTGTCAATTACGTACAAAAGGCCTTGCAGCTCAGATTTTTCTTCAGCAATGGCTCCATAAATTTCTGGACGTAGTGTGAGTAGCGCCTCACGAAGAGATTCACCAGAGACGCCCATAGGCTTGTAGAACCCTCTGTTAAAGAGGTGTCTCATGGTAATGTATAACCGCTCAATGGCTCCTGTACTTTCTTGAGCTCTAGATCTTGTATGTGATTTTAGCTTTGTCATACCCGCAAAGATAACATATTCTTTTTGGCAGCTAGTAACCCATGGCCGCAAACCTACTATTTGCAGGCATTTAATCTAAAAAGGCACCCTGCACCTAAAGGGCATAATTTTTAAGCTTAGTTTTTTAAACAGCGGGGTTTTTTAATTTAAAGATTGCTAAATTGTCAGCAATTTTTCTGTCATTAGAGAGTCTAGGCACTTTGTTTTGACCCCCGAGCTTCCCTTGAGATTTCATAAACCCCTGGAAAGCACCTTTTTCTAAAGGGCTAATTTTGAGTTGTTGCAACATATTTCCGTCCAAAAGATCTTTGTAATAGCTGTTTTGGCTTTGTAATACGACATCTAATTTTTGAGCTATTTCTGGCAAATTGTCTATGGGGTTTTCAAACTCTATAAACCACTCATGGTAGGCAAGTTCTCCATTTGTAGGATTTGTTTGCGGTGCAACGGTAAATTCTGAAATTGAAAAACCAAAGCTGTCCATTGCTTGTTTCATAGCCGTTTCCACCTCTTTTGCAATCACGTGTTCTCCAAAGGCAGAGATATAATGCTTGATACGCCCTGTAACAATTACACGATAGGGTGTAAGTGATGTGAACTCAACGGTATCTCCAATATTATAACCCCATAATCCTGCGCTAGTGGAGATTAGTAGGACATAGTTAATCCCAAGTTGCACCTGAGATATTGTATGTCTTTTTGGATTTTCTGTAAAAAAATCATCTGCCGCTACAAACTCATAAAATATGCCACTATCCAGTTGTAAAAGCATTCCTTTTTCGTGCTGGCTATCCTGGAATGCAAAAAACCCTTCACTAGCAGGAAATAATTCTATACTTGGTACTTTTCTGCCAATAAGGGCCTCAAATTTTGCGCGATACGGTTCAAAGTTTACACCGCCGTAAATAAAGAGTTCAAAGTTTTTAAAGAGATCTCCTGTTTTTTTTCCTGTGGCCTGGGTTAATTTTTCGAAATACATTTGCACCCATGGTGGTATGCCGCTTATCACGGTCATGTTTTCTGCTTTTGTTTCCTGGACAATGGCATCTACTTTTGTTTCCCAGTCTTCTATGCAGTTGGTTTTCCAAGAAGGAAGTCTATTTTTTAAAAGATACTTAGGGACATAATGGGCTACAATTCCAGAGAGTCTTCCTAGACCAATACCGTTTTGTGTGGTCATTTCTGGGCTGCCTTGTAAAAAGATCATTTTACCATCTACAAATGCCGCTTTTTTTGTTTGATTGATATAACATAAAATAGCATTTCGAGCCGCCTTAATGTGCGTTGGCATCGATTCTTTGGTTAAAGGGATGTATTTGGCTCCAGAGGTTGTTCCAGAAGTTTTGGCAAAATACAATGGCTTGCCTGGCCATAATATATCTTCTTCTCCAGCTACAACACGGTCTACATATGTGCGTAATGCCTCGTAGTCTCTTATGGGTACCTTTTTGGCAAAATCTTGGTGTGATGTTATTTTATCAAAACCATGATCTTTCCCAAATGCGGTATTTTTTGCGGCACTAATTAATTGCTTAAAGACCTTCTCTTGAGTTTGTACAGGTTTAGAAGCCCAGTTGTTGATTTGCCTTGTTGCATGTTTTGCAAATAGTAATGCTGCTATAGATTTTAGTGACACGAGGTAGTGGTTTTTAGTTTAATCAAAATCAATAAAGTCTTGCGGGTTTACAGGGTACCCTTCTCGCCAAAGTTCAAAATGAAGGTGTGGTCCTGTGGTTAATTCTCCGGTATTGCCCACCGTAGCAATAACTTCTCCACCTTTAACTATGTCTCCCTGGTTTTTATTTAAAGAGGCATTATGTTTGTAGGCAGTGATGGTGTTATTGATGTGTTTTAAAATAATGACATTGCCTGTGTTTGGTGTCCAACCTGCAAAAATAACAGTACCATCTGCAGCAGCTTTTACAGGAGCGTTTTTAACCGTAACAACATCAATTGCAAAGTGTTTGGTTTGTGGGTTGTATCCCTCAGAAATAGCCCCTTTTACGGGTGCAAAAAACACCACTCCAATCTCTGTGGCGTTTAATAAAGGGTTGTACTTGTCTTCCCGGGCTACTCTTTCTCTCAATAAAGAATCTTGCTTAGAGGGCGTAAAATCAATCAGAGCAACATCATTTTTTGCCAGTTCAAGGATAGAGTCTTTGTTGAAGTTTACCGTTTCAACATCTCCAGAGAGCACTTTTCGTATGGAGCTAAGGTACCGTTGGTTTACGCTAATAATATTTTGCAGAGAGTCTGTCTTGTATGATAACTCTGTTGCTTTTTTCTTTAAAGAAGTAGAGGAGTATCCGGGGATATATTCTCTCAAGGGGGTAAATGCAATAAAAAGAGCTGTTATTGCAATGAGCAACATGGCAAATAGGGTGCTAAACACAAAAACATTAAGCCTATTTAATTTAAAAGAAAAACGCTCCTCAAAGGTTTCTTCATTAAGCACCACAAAGCGGTACTTATGTAAGAGTTTCTTTTTAATTTTATTAGATCTGTTTTCTTTGGTCAGCATTTAAGTTGTATTGAATGTCACAAATATAAAATAAACCACGCAGCCTTCAGGGGTATTCTTTAATACAAAACACATAATCTAGAGTTTTCTTATTACCTTTGTTGGATAAAACAACGTATTATGGAAGCATTATCATTTTTCTTAGTCATTGGATGGCCTCAAATTGTATTAATTGCAGTAGTTATTTTACTATTATTTGGTGGTAGAAAAATACCAGAATTAATGCGTGGCCTTGGTAGCGGAATTAAAGAATTTAAAGACGCATCTAAAGAGCCATCTGAAGAAGAAGATACAAAAATAGAGCCTTAATTTATTAAGGTTACACCCCATAGACCCCCTTTCTTTTTGTGAGGGGTTTTTTTATGCCAAAGATTGTTCTAACTCCTGTAAAATAGCAGCTCTTGTAAGCTGGTTTAATTCTCTTTTATTGTCTAGAGTTTTTCCTTTTGTTGCAATAAGAGCAAGTGTTTTTACCCTTAATTTTCCAGGGCTTCCACTAAAAAAACGAAAAGAAAAACGTTTTTTGTTATCAAAAAACACCATGGGCGCTATGTCTATTTGGTGCTCTATAGCAAGTCTAAAGGCTCCGTCTTTAAAGTGGTCTAAAACGATACTTTCCTGATCTGGCACACCGCCCTCCGGGAAAATACAGATACTCAAACCTTGATCGAGTCTTTTTTGAGCGCTTTCAAAAACTTCTTTGCGGCTTCTGGGGTTTTTCCTATCCACTAAAATACAAGTGCGTTTGTAAAAAAATCCAAAAAGAGGAATTTTACTCAACTCTTTCTTGCCTACAAATACAAAAGGGTTTTTTGTGACATACAACATCAGCATGATATCTGTCATGGAGGTGTGATTTGAAACAAACATATAACTCTTGTTTTTTTGGTAGGTGGCTTCTCTTTTTATACTAGGAATAAGCCCCATGCCATATAAAATAAAACCAGCCCATATTCTGGCAAATTTAAAAAAAGTCGGGTACCAACTTTGTTTTAGAGTGCTTAGAAGTAGAAAGGGGGATAGTATCAGAATTAGAACAGCTATAAGGATATAAAACCAAACCCTGTACACAAGAAAAAGAGGATATGTTACTATTTTCATAAGTCTCAAAAATACCAATTTGAATTACCTAATAACACTAAAAGGGTTAACTTTGTGTAATATTAAAGAAATAACCTCTCTTCAGAGCATCATTATGGCAAGAATACTTACAGGAATACAAAGTACCGGCACACCGCATTTAGGTAACATACTGGGTGCAATTGTGCCTGCAATTGAAATGGCAAATGATTTAAATAATGACAGTTTTTTGTTTATCGCCAACATGCATACCCTTACTCAAATTAAAGATGCTGCAGTGCTGCGTGAAAACACAAACAGTACCGCAGCCACATGGTTGGCCTTTGGTTTGGATGTAGAGAAAACCGTTTTTTATCGCCAAAGTGACATACCGCAAGTAACAGAGTTGTCTTGGTATTTAAGTTGTTTTTTTCCATACCAGCGGCTTACTCTTGCACATTCTTTTAAAGATAAATCTGGAAGGCTAGAGGATGTAAACGCAGGTTTGTTTACCTACCCAATGCTCATGGCTGCAGATATACTGTTGTATGACGCGCAGTATATACCCGTAGGGAAAGATCAATTACAGCACATTGAAATGACGCGTGATGTAGCCTCAAGATTTCATGCCCAGGTTGGAGACACATTTGTTTTGCCAGAGGCTAAGGTACAGCAAGACACCAAATTAATTCCAGGAATTGATGGGCAAAAAATGAGTAAATCTAGAGACAATACCCTCAATATATTTTTACCTCAAAAGCAACTGCGCAAGCAGGTGATGAAAATACAAACAGATAGCACCCCACTAGAAGCCCCTAAAGATTGGAGCACCTGTAATTGTTTTGCTATTTACGCTTTGTTGGCCTCTGAGGCTGAAACTGCAGCAATGAAAGCCAATTATCAAGGTGGAAATTATGGCTATGGTCATGCAAAACAAGCTCTTTTTGAGCTTATTCTCACAAAGTTTGAAGGCCCAAGAGAGCGGTATAACCACTTTATGGCAAACCCTCAACTTATTGACGAGGCCTTAAAAGTTGGCGCCCTAAAGGCCAAAAAAGTTGCCGATGGCGTTCTGCAAAGAGTACGAAAAAAGTTAGGATACTAATTTCATATTCCACAAAAATTATAACTATATAGCAGGTCTATGTCAAAAAGAACATTAGTTATTGGAGATATCCATGGGGGTTTAAAAGCCTTGCAACAGGTGTGGAATCTTGCAAAAATTTCTAAAGAAGATACTTTAGTTTTTTTGGGAGATTATGTGGACGGATGGAGTGACGCTGTTGAAGTGATTTCCTTTTTAATTTCTATTAGTACAACCCATCAGTGTATATTTTTGAGAGGGAATCACGATTATCTAGTACATCGGTATTTGACCAAAAATGACACGAATCCTTTATGGGTAGCTCATGGAGGAGCTGCTACTATTACAGGATACAAGCATATTTCTCCAGCTGAAAAAAATGAGCATATTTCATTTCTAGAATCGCTACACAACTACCATATAGATCCGCAAAATAGGTTGTTTGTTCATGCAGGATTTACCAACCAAGCAGGGCCAAAACAAGAGTTTTACCCTGATTTTGTATATTGGGATAGGTCTCTTTGGGAAATGGCCTGTAGCTTAGACCCTTTACTCTCCAAAAAAAGCATTAGATACCCAAAACGACTCTTATTGTTTAAAGAAATATACATAGGCCATACCCCTACCACAAAAATAGGCAAGACAATTCCAACAAGTTTTGCAAACCTCTGGAATATAGACACTGGAGCTGCTTTTAAAGGGAGCCTATCTGTGTTGGATGTCTCAACAAAAGAATTTTGGCAAAGTGACCCAGTGTATAGGTTGTACCCACAAGAAAAAGGACGCAATTGAAAAAGCTCCAGAAGAATAATTTAGATCCTCTAGAGCTTTATATTGTATGTGTAAAAAGAAGGAAGCCTTAGCCCTTACAAGTCAAACTTAATTCCTTGTGCAAGGGGAAGCTCGTCAGAATAGTTTACCGTATTGGTTTGTCTTCTCATGTATACTTTCCAGGCATCCGAACCACTTTCGCGGCCGCCACCAGTTTCTTTTTCTCCACCAAAGGCACCTCCAATTTCGGCACCACTAGTTCCAATATTTACGTTGGCAATTCCACAATCTGACCCTGCAAAAGACAAGAATTTTTCTGCCTCTTTCATTTCGTTTGTCATTATTGCAGAAGAAAGCCCTTGCGCAACACCGTTTTGCATTTCTATAGCCTCTTCTACCTCACCTGTATACTTCATTAAGTATAAAATAGGAGCAAATGTTTCGTGTTGTACAATTTCAAAACTGTTTTTAGCTTCAATAATTGCTGGTTTTACATAACATCCACTCTCAAAACCTGGACCTTGAACAACGCCGCCTTCTACAAGTACCGTTCCTCCCTCAGCTTTTGCTTTTTCAATAGCAGCTAGGTAGGTGTTTACAGCATCTACATCAATTAATGGCCCTACATGGTTGTTTTCATCAAGTGGGTTACCAATAGTGATTTGTTTGTAAGCGCCAACAATAGCATCTCTAACTTTATCATACACACTTTGGTGAATAATTAATCTTCTTGTTGAGGTACAGCGTTGTCCTGCAGTACCAACAGCGCCAAATACAGCTCCTGGAACTACTACTTTAAGATCTGCAGTAGGGGTAATAATAATGGCATTGTTACCACCCAATTCTAGTAATGATTTACCAAAACGCTGGGCAACAGTTGCCCCAACAATTCTTCCCATACGAGTAGATCCTGTTGCAGATATTAGCGGTATTCTGGTATCTGTAGTCATCATTTCACCTACTGTGTAATCTCCATTAATAATACAGGAGATTCCTTCTGGAAGGTTGTTGTCTTTTAATACACCTGCAATAATGTTTTGACATGCTACGGCGCACATAGGTGCTTTTTCACTTCCTTTCCATACACATACATCACCACAAACCCAAGCAAGGGCTGTGTTCCATGCCCAAACAGCAACTGGAAAATTAAATGCAGATATGATACCAACAATACCTAGTGAGTGCCACTGCTCTCTCATAACGTGACCAGGACGTTCAGAGGGTATTGTTTGTCCGTTTAATTGTCTTGACAACCCTACGGCAAAATCACAGATGTCTATCATTTCTTGTACCTCACCATATCCTTCTTGAAGTGATTTTCCCATTTCATAAGAAACAAGTTTTCCAAGAGGTTTTTTCAGTTCACGTAATTTGTTACCAAATTGACGTACAATCTCACCCCTTAGCGGAGCTGGCATTGTTCTGAAAGATAAAAATGCTTTTTGAGCTGTTTCTATAACCGTCTGGTATTCCTCTTTTGTAGTTGTGGTAACCTTACCAATTAAAGCCCCATCTACCGGAGAATATGAAGCGATTTGCGCTCCACCAGGATACCACGTGTTTCCTGTTGAGGTTCCTTGATTTACGGCCTTAAGCCCTAGTTGTTTTAACGCCTGGTCCATACCGAAGTCTTTTGCTACTGTTGACATAAAATTTATTTTTTATCCCTTTTTATAAAGGGTTGTTTTTCCGAAATTGGAATTTATTAGGTACTGTAGTTTTTTATTTTAAAGCACTCTCAAGGGGTTAATCTATTGAGCCTGTGGCGCGAAGATACGATTTTGCCAACGTTCACAAAAAGATTCATGGCCGTAGTGTTTAAAGATTTGATTTACACGAAATTATAGGACTAAAAATTACTTAAAACCTTGAACAGTGTAGTGTTTGAATACTCTGATTTATAGCTGTAATAGGCCCCACTAGGCTTTATAATTACAAAACTACCGCAGTTGAAATGTAACGGGAAAAATAAATTTTCTATTGTTTGATTGTGGTCCAAATACCAATCCACACCCTTTTTGGATTGGTGGAGTCCAGTAGTGTTTTTGTAAACAAAATAAGCCGCAAAACGTGCTGTTTTTTCTATTTGTTTTTTACTTGATCTATGTTTTTTTTCAAAAAAAGAGCTGTTGCCACTGCTGTTGCATGGGTCCTCGCCTGGGTAATATTGGATCACAATACCTTGTTGGGGGTTTAATTTTTTTGAACTAGAAATTTCATAGCCAAGGCGCAGATTTTTAAGCTCTTTTTAGAGAGTACGCCAGTGATTTCTCGTTTCATTTTCACAAAAACCTCTAGAGAATCACTTTGGTAAGAAAGCAAAAGGTGGCTTTCCTTTTCTAGTTAGTGAACCTTTTGTCTACCTCCATTACAGTTTTACAACTGTTGCAGGTTCTTAAATCTTCACTGCCGTAAAAGTCTTTAAAATGTTTAAAAAAGTCTACTTCCACATCGTTTAAAGGGAAGTACACTTCGTGTAATTTTTCATTACAAGATTCGCAAAACCAAAGTAAGCCGTCATTGACGTTTAATTTTTTTCTGTTGCGCTCTATTACAAGTCCTATAGAGTTCTCGCCACGCACAGGAGAGTGGGGCACTTTGGCCGGATGCAGATACATATCTCCAGGGCCAAGTTCCATCGTTTTTTTTACACCATCTTCTTGTATGTGAACCTGAATGTTACCCTCTAATTGATAAAACAACTCTTCTGTTTCATTGTAATGGTAGTCTTTTCGGGCATTGGGTCCTCCAACAATCATGACAATATAATCTCCAGCTTCTTTGTATAGATTTTTGTTTCCTACAGGCGGCTTTAGTAATGCTCTGTTGTCTTTAATCCACTGATTTAAATTAAACGGTTTTTGAATTGCCATGGCTACACTTTTTTGTTACACTATAAAAGTACATCAAATTTACAATGTAAAAAACAGGGAGGCTCTTTTTTAGAATGTATGCCACAAAAAACTCCAACAAATAGCTTTGGGGCGGCTATGGGTTGGAGTAACAAACAATAAATAAGTAGGTATTATTTTTTGTAAAATAGTTGGGTGAAATAATAGGTTCCGTTAGCGTTTGGCATGATGCCAAAACCAGAATGTGTGTAATCTCCCTCTATGTTTCTTTTGTGTGTTGGGCTATTTAACCAGGCCCTTACAACACTTTGTCCATCTTGGTAACCAAAGGCTACGTTTTCTCCCACCCTTTCTGCTCCTTGATATATTAGAGCCTGCTGGCGGTAGTAAAAATTATCATGGTTCATGTTTTCCACGGCAATCATATATTTTGTGTGTTCTACGGCATAGGCTGATCCATGTTGTTGATCTACCTCAATTGGGTTAAGACCTATAGAGCTTCTGTGCTGGTTAATATAGTATGTAATTTCTTCTGCCATTTCCCAGTTAGTTTCTTTTGCAAGATTTAGGTCAATGGTGTAATCTTCGATTATTTCTGTGGCCATGTCTTCTTTGCTGCAAGAAGCAAATGACATTAAAAAAACCATAGCAAGTAGGCTAAGTTTAATAGGTTTCATAATTTGGGGTCATCAAATTTGGGGCATGATGATAGTTCAAATATAAAACTTTATACAATACAAAAACACTTAAACCGATATTTATTGCATTTAATCGTGTTTATTGATGTTTTTTTAAAAGAGGAAATGCTTGAATAATTCTTAAAACCCTTTTTAATAAAGGGTTTGTTGATAAAAAATACAAAATGAAAAAAAATTAATTTTTCTCTATTTTTTATGCATTTAGTCGTATTTTTGTAACATTTAATCGTATTTATTGAGCAAAAAAAGAGTCAAAAACGTCAATTATTGCATCCCCAAACAAAAAAATCGATGAAATGCATCATTTTTTCTTTGAAATTTTGGTTTATAATATAAAGGAGCTATTGTATAGAAAATAAGATGCTTATTTTAGTAGCATGAGAATTATTTTATTGTTTCTACTAACCCTGGTATTAATAGCTTGTCAGCAATCTCCAAATCAACCCCTTTCTTTAAATGGTAATGATTGGCAATTTCAAGGGGTAGACTCTCAAAATTGGCAACCAGCCCAAGTTCCTGGAAGCGTCCAGTCAGACCTGCTAAGGTTGGGCAGAATTCCAGATCCTTTTTTACTGAATAACCAAGACAGTATTCAGTGGGTGTCTGAAAAAGATTGGAGTTACAAAAAATCCTTTACTATTTCTTCTTCACTTTTAAAAACAAAGCAACATATCCTTAAATTTGAGGGCTTAGATACCTATGCAAAGGTGTTACTAAATGGCCATCTTATCTTACAAACCAATAATGCATTTAGCCCCTATGAATTTAATGTAACTGAAATTTTACAACTTCAAAACACCTTAGAGGTAACCTTATATAGTCCAGATGCTATAGAAGCTAAGGCCGCATTAAAATTAGGCTATACCCTCCCCGAAGGCCCAAGAGTGTTTTCTCGCAAACCACAATTTCAGTACGGTTGGGATTGGGGCCCAAAGATTAAAACCATGGGTATTTGGCGCGAGGTATCATTAATTTCATATGATATTGCAAGGCTTGAGGATGTTTATATTAAAACCCAAGAAATAACAACCTCTCAGGCATTGGTAGAGGCAAACATTGAGGTGATGTCTTTTAAGGCAGATACGCGCTGTGTTATAGAGCTTGTAAATAACACCACAGGAGAGATACATTCTAAAGCCATAACAACACATATAGGCACAAAGAATTACAACATTCCATTTTCTATAAAAAACCCAAAACTCTGGTGGACACACAATCTTGGCACTCCCTTTTTGTATGATTTTACAATACACCTTAAAAAAGACAACACAATTCTAGAAACCCTTCACAAAAAAGTAGGCATCAGGACCATACAGCTCGTTACAGAAAAAGACACCCTTGGAGAAAGCTTCTATTTTAAACTTAACGGAAAACCGATATACTTAAAAGGGGCAAATTATATTCCGCAAAACATATTTCTCTCCCAGGTGCAGCCCAAGGACCGTGAAAAATTACTAGACGATGCTCTTCAGGCAAACATGAATATGCTACGTGTTTGGGGTGGCGGGGTGTATGAAGAGGACTTGTTTTATGACCTATGTGATGAAAAAGGGATCTTAGTTTGGCAAGATTTTATGTTTGCTTGCGCAATGTACCCTGGAGATAAAGAATTTTTAAACAATGTTAAAAATGAGGCCATAGCCAATGTAAAACGGCTAAGGCAACACCCAAGTATTGCTCTTTATTGTGGTAATAACGAAAACAGCGAAGGATGGCACCGTTGGGGTTGGCAAACAGATAAGACCCAGGCTCAAAAAGAAGAAATTTGGAACAGTTATCAAGCGGTTTTTAATGGTATTTTACCCAAAGTAGTAGATAGCTTACATGGGAGTATTCCATATTGGGAAAGCTCTCCCAAGTTTGGCAGGGGAGATAAACGGTATCAGTTTCAGGGAGATGCGCATGATTGGTGGGTATGGCATGATGGCTATCCCTTTGAGCATTTTGAGCAGGAAGTCCCTAGATTTATGAGCGAATTTGGGTTCCAGTCTTATCCTGGATATCAGGCTATCAAATATTTCACCCAAGAGGATACTATCGATCTTTCCCATCCAAGTTTTAAAAGCCATCAAAAGCATTCTAGAGGTTTTGCCATCATTAAGCAGTACATGGAAAGAGATTTCCCAGTGCCAACAAACCCTGAAGATTACATATACGTGAGTCAGTTATTACAGGCGTATGGCATAACTAAAGGCATCAAAGCGCATCGCGGAGCAAAGCCATACAATATGGGGACTTTGTACTGGCAACTTAATGATTGCTGGCCTGCAGTTTCTTGGTCTAGCATTGATGGTTTAGGAAACTGGAAAGCTTTGCATTACAAGGTAAAACAAGCTTTTGAAAATAGAATAATCATCCCTTTTGAGCAAAACAACCTATTAAAAATTAAAGTGGTAGATGATGGCCCCATTACTTTAGGGCAGCCTATGCATGTTTTATTTTATGATTTTAACGGAAATATCCTGCACCAAACACCCACAAAATCTGTGCGTACCTTTAATGAGAAAAACCAAGTAGTCTATCAGGTAGATTTAAATGAGATTGAGTTTGACCCAAAACAAACCTACGCTAAGGTTCTATTTGGAGATACTCAAGGGGTACATTATTTTGCAAAACCAAAAGATTTAGCCCTAGGCGAGGAGGGTTTTGACATGAAAACCAATATAGTTTCTCAGGGTGTTGAAATTTCACTTAAGGCTACAACACTGCAAAAAAATGTATTTTTATATACTAACACTCCAGGGCATTTTACAGACAACTTTTTTGATTTGTTGCCTGGCCAGGAAAAGAAAATCATTTTTTTAACCAAAGAGCCGCAATCCACAATCCTACAATTTAAAACCCTCAATGCACTACAGTACTAACACAAGTCGCTTTTATAGCCTCTCTTTATTTTTACTATTGGGGCTTTTTCTTATGTTAAGCAGTTGCGCTCCCAAAAAGAGTAAACAACTTCTAGTTACCCAGGCTAACATTATTCCAGCCCCGCAACAACTAGAAATAGGTGGTGGTAATTTCACCTTAACTAAAACAAGCACTCTCTTTGCAATCCCAGAATTTAAAACAGCCTCAAATTTCTTAAAAGCATACTTTTTTAATGGTACTGGAATTGATCTAATTTCTGCTCCACAAACTGCCGCAACTATTGTAATTATTAAAGACACTTTGTTGCAAAAAGAAGGGTATAGGCTCACTATTTCTAAAAAACGCATTACTATTAAAGCCTCAGACGGCGCGGGCGCTTTTTATGCAATTCAGAGTTTGCGCCAGATACTACCTCCAGATGTAGAACAAGAAAACACATCTGGAATTGATCGTATAACGATTCCTTGTTTAGAAATTAAAGATGCCCCTATGTTTGCATATCGCGGTATGCATCTTGACGTATCCCGTCATTACTTTCCAAAAGAGTTTATCAAACAATATATCGCTGAGTTGGCGGCCTTAAAAATGAACACCTTTCATTGGCATCTAACAGATGATCAAGGGTGGCGTATAGAAATAAAACAATATCCAGATCTCACCGGTAAAGGAGCTTATCGGGAAGAAACATTAATAGGCCATTATAACGACACACCTCAACGCTTTGACGGCAAGCCCTATGGAGGGTTTTACACCCAACAAGAGGTTAAAGAAATTGTTGCCTTTGCCAAAGAACATCATGTAACTATAATTCCAGAAATTGAACTTCCTGGACATGCCCAGGCTGCTATTCATGCCTATCCAGATTTAGGATGTACTGAAGAGCAAGTTGCAGTGGCAACTAAATGGGGCGTGTTTGAAAACATCTATTGCCCAAAGCCAGAGACCTTTACTTTTCTTAAAAATGTACTAGATGAGGTGATGGAATTATTTCCTGGAGCGTATATCCACATTGGAGGCGATGAGGCCCCTAAAACAAACTGGAAGGCCTGCCCTAATTGTCAAAAACTCATTACAGAAAAAAACCTTACAAATGAGCATGGTTTGCAAAGCTATTTTATAACAGAAATAGAAAAACATATTAATTATAAAGGCAAAAAAATTATTGGCTGGGATGAAATTTTGGAGGGCGGTCTAGCTCCAAATGCTACTGTCATGTCTTGGAGAGGAACCCAAGGAGCTGTTGATGCGGCAAAGCAAGGTCATGATGTAATTTTAACGCCAACCTCACATGCCTATTTTGATTATTACCAGGCCACCCACCAAGATGAACCTACAGCTATTGGCGGCTATCTACCTTTAAAAAAGGTGTTTGGTTTTAACCCTATTCCTCTTGCGTTGCAAAATACAGATGCCGCAACACATGTCTTAGGCGCCCAAGGGAATCTTTGGACCGAATACATGGCCACCCAAGATCAAGTTGAGTACATGACATTTCCTAGAATTTTTGCCATGAGTGAGGTTCTTTGGAAGGGCCCAACCAATGATTTAGAGAAAGATTATATCAATTTCTTATCAAGACTAGAGCCTCATTTACAGCGCTTAGATACCAAACATATAAACTACGGAAATCACCTCTATGATCTAGATGGAGGGGTTTTAAAAAATCAAGGTGTAGTATCTTATGCACTTACCACACCAACTCAAGGCAAAGAAATTAAGTACCGTATTAACATGCAAGATGAGCAAACCTATGAGGCACCCTTTGGTATTTCACAAGATGCAATTATTACTGGGCAAGTATACAAAGAGGGTAAAATAGTTGGAAGGGCCTTTACAGACACCATTGTATACCATAAGGCAATTACAGCAACAGTGGCCGTAAATGTAACACCACACCCTTCGTATAGCGCAGGAGGAATCCCTGCCCTTATTAATGGAATTTCTGGAAGCAACACGCGCTTTGGAGACAAAGCTGTCTCTTATACACATCTCCGAGCCCACGAGACAGGCA
>CAJXUG010000013.1:0-20259 GCA_913060785.1 uncultured Flavobacteriaceae bacterium
GGCAATTGCCGGGGCCCTTGACATTGTTTATCTGGAAGATGTGCTGGTAAAGGTCTCAAAAACAGATTCACAAGTTTTTAAAACAAGGGGTAAAAGAATCCAAGACAAACAAGTATTTACCCTTATAAACTCAGCAAAGATTAAAAACAAACACATTTTACTTGTTGATGACATTGTTACCACTGGAGCTACTTTAGAGAGTTGTGCTGTGCTATTACAACAAGCAGAAAATGTAAAAATTAGTATTGCCACCATGGCAATTTCTCTGTGATAGAGTTCTCTATTTTTTAGAGAGCGTTACAATAAAACTTTTCCTATTTTTGTTGGGTACTATGCAACAGCAACACCACTCAAATACGTATCGTCTTTTATACATCCCCATTGTATTTCTTTTTTTACTTTCTTTTACAGATTGCGCAAAAAAAGGAAGACCCAGTGGCGGGCTTCGTGATACTATTGCGCCAGTTATTTTGCGTAGTGCTCCAGAGAATTTTACGACCAATTTCAAAAACAATGAAATTCGTATCACCTTTGATGAGTTTATAAAACTCAAGGACATTTCCAAGGAGCTTATTATTTCTCCACCACTAAAATACCCGCCAGTAATAACACCCTTGAGCGTTTCTAAGGTGTTGAAAATAAAAATTCTAGACACCCTTAAAGACAACACAACCTATAGTTTTAACTTCGGAAACAGTATTTTAGACAATAATGAAGGAAATCTATTTCCAAATTATAAGTATGTGTTTTCTACAGGGAGTTATATTGATAGCCTAACTTTAAAAGGAACTGCTGTTGATGCCCTGCTTCCTAAAACAGATTTTCCAACAACTGTTGCTTTATATCAAGTAGATCAGTCTTACAAAGACTCCCTAGTGTTTCTAGAGAAACCCACCTACATTACCACGACCATTAATGAAACAAACAATTTTGAATTAAGCAATCTCAAGCAGGGCACCTACCAACTCATCGCTCTAAAGGAGCAAACTAGAAACTATACCTTCCAGCCTAAGACAGATAAAATAGGCTTTTATAAAGACCTTATTACCATCCCTACAGAAAGCCTCTTTGAATTAAGACTGTTTAAAGAAGTGCCAGATTTTAAACCAACACGCCCAAAGCTAGAGAGCAGCAATAGAATCTCTTTTGGGTATGAGGGAAAAACAGACAATTATCAGATTACTTTACTCACGCAAATGGAGGATGATTTTCAATACCAAGTCTTAAAACAGCCTGGTAGAGACACCCTAAACTTTTGGTTTAAACCAAAGGTTACCAAAGATTCTCTGGTATTTGTTACAAAAAACAAACTCCAGATTGATACTACCACGGTTCGCTTTAGAGAACTATACTCAGACTCTTTGCGCCTTACGGCCATAAACGACAGGTTGATATCTCTAGGAGATACCCTAAAGCTAAAAGCAAATACACCACTAGTTGCTATTAACTCAGAGAAAATTTCTGTAGTTACTAAAGACTCCCTAGCCATAGATTTTGTGGCGCAAATAAATACCAAAGAAAATGCTGCCCAGATTGTTTTTGACAAACAAGAAGAACAGCTCTATAGCATCACCCTGCGCAATGGCGCTTTGACAGACTACCTATCAAACACCAATGACTCTATTGTGTATAGGCAACAAGTAAAACCCATTGCAGATTTTGCGTCTCTAAATCTTACTCTTGATAATGCAGATGAGTTTCCATTACTTATAGAACTTATTGATGAAAAATTTAAGGTGGTGAAACAAACCTACCTAGAGGCAAATGCCCCTGTATTTTTTGAGCACATTAACCCTGGCAACTATTTTATTCGCCTTATTATGGATCAAAACAAAAATAAAATTTGGGATCCAGGAAACTTCCTTGATAAGCTTGCCCCAGAGAAGGTGGTGTACTACCCTTCAATAATAGAACTGCGCGCCAATTGGAGCTGGAGTGAAACCTTTACCTTAAAGTAAAATCATCTGCGTCTTTCAGAAACTCTAAGGCGTCTCTAGTGCTTTGTATATGCTGTTTATCTAGGGTGATGGTTTGTATAAAAGCTGTTTGATGCTCTTGGGTAGAGAGTTGTTTACCCAAACAATCGTATACTGCAGAGTGCCCCGGGTACATATGCCCATTTCCATCTTGGCCAATTCTGTTTACACCTATACAATAGCTCATGTTTTCAATAGCCCTCGCCTGCAACAAAACATCCCAAGCAGCAATACGCTTTTGTGGCCAATTGGCAGTGTACAAAACCACATCATATCCTACATTATTGCGGGCCCAAACAGGAAAACGCAAATCATAACATATCAATGGGCAAATTTTAAACCCTAGATATTCAATAAAAACACGCGCAGCTCCAGATGTGAAAACATGATGCTCACCGGCCAAGGTAAAGGTGTGTTTTTTATCATAGGTGTGTATCTCTCCATGTGGGGTTACAAAAAGTAACCTGTTGTAAAAATCATCCCCATCTTTTATAATGATAGTTCCTACAATGGCACTAGAAAGAAGTTTTGATGTTGTAATAAGCCACTGCAAGGTGTCTCCATTTTGAGTTTCTGAAAGCTCCTGCGCATTCATAGAAAACCCTGTGGTAAACATCTCTGGCAAGACAATTAAATCTGTGGTGTTTGCCAGTGGGCTGAGTATTTTAGAAAAATGAGCTCTATTTGCCTGTGGGTTTTCCCAGTGCAGGTTAGACTGTACTATACTTACCCTTAGTTTGAGAGAACTCATGAGCTTAGGCCTCTAAAAGAGCTAGAACAGCGGCGCTGGATTGCATTTTAGCATGCTCTAGGGCAGTGTTGCCTTTATCATCCAAGGCACTTTTATCTGCGCCATTAGCCAACAGTAGTGCTGCAATTTCTGGCTTATTAAAGGTAGCTGCAAAAATAAGAGCGGTAGCTCCATTAAAATTTGAAATGTTTACATCAGCGCCGCTTTTAATTAGCAACTTGGCAATGGCGCTGTAGCCTTTAAAACAAACACCCATAAGCGCTGTATTACCTGAGGCGTCTTGAGTGTTTATATCTTGAGGCTGCTGCAAAATAACCCTTACAATATCCATATGCCCATAATAGGTAGCTAGCAGCAGCGCAGTAGAACCACGCTGGTCTTTTTCTTGGGCCAATGAAGGATTTTCTTTTACTAAAGAAGTTACCGTAGAAATATCTGCGTTTCTAATAGCGTCAAAAAGGGATGTACTCATAGTGTTTTAATTAAAAAAGCGAATAGTAAAGATACCACACCAAGGGCAATATAAAAAAGCCAAGCATTTCTGCTTGGCTTTTTTATGTATGTGCAACATATATTTTGCTTATCCTTTTAAACTTGCAGATAGGTATTCGCGGTTCATGCGGGCAATGTTCTCTAGTGATATTCCTTTTGGACACTCTACCTCACAGGCTCCCGTATTGGTACAATTACCAAATCCTTCTTTATCCATCTGTTCTACCATGCTAAGCACACGCTCTGAGGCCTCCACTTGCCCTTGTGGCAACAAGGCGTACTGAGATACTTTTGCAGAGGTAAATAGCATTGCGCTTGCGTTTTTACAAGCAGCCACACAAGCCCCGCAACCAATACAAGTTGCAGCCGCAAAGGAGTCATCAGCATTTTCTTTGTTTACAGGAATTGCATTCGCATCAATGGTGTTTCCTGAGGTATTTACTGAAATGTACCCTCCTGCGTGCTGTATTCTATCAAAAGCACTGCGGTCTATCATTAAATCTTTTACTACTGGAAATGCTTTGGCCCTAAAAGGTTCAATAACTATGGTATCGCCATCGTTAAACTTACGCATATGTAGCTGGCAGGTTGTTACCAATCTATCTGGACCATGAGGCTCTCCATTAATTTGTAAAGAACAAGATCCACAGATACCTTCTCTACAATCGTGATCAAACACCACAGGAATATCTCCTTGATTGATGAGTTGTTCGTTTAAAACGTCTAACATTTCCAAGAAAGACATATCTGGTTCTATCCCATCAATAGGATAGGTTTGTATTGCCCCTTTTGCATTTGCATTTTCTTGACGCCAAATTTTAAGTGTAAGTTTCATCTGTATCTTATTTATATGAACGTGTTTTCAATTCTATATTCTCAAAGTTCAATTCTTCCTTATGAAGTAAGGCCTCTTTTGGAGCTCCCTTATACTCCCAGGCAGAAACATACTTGAAGTTTTTATCATCTCTTAGTGCTTCTCCTTTTTGAGCACCATCTAGCTCTACGCTCTCTTCTCTGAAGTGACCTCCACAAGATTCTCTTCTATCAAGAGCATCTTTAGCAAAAAGCTCTCCTAATTCTAGGAAATCTGCAACACGGCCCGCCTTTTCTAGTTCTTGGTTTAAGGTGTCTTTTGTTCCTGGAACTTTTACATTGTTCCAAAAATCTTCTCTCAATGCCGAAATTTCTTCAATGGCTTCTTTAAGGTCTTTTTCATTACGAGACATTCCACATTTATTCCACATAATCTTACCAAGGGTTTTATGGTAATAATCTACAGAACGCTCTCCAGATCCAGACATCAATTTATTGATGCGGTCTTTAACTTCGGTTTCTGCTTGGTCAAACTCTTTGGTGTCTGTGGGTATCTTTCCTGTTCTAATATCTTTAGAAAGGTAGTCTCCAATGGTGTATGGCAATACAAAATATCCGTCTGCGAGTCCTTGCATGAGTGCAGAGGCGCCAAGCCTGTTGGCACCATGGTCAGAGAAGTTTGCCTCCCCTGTTGCGTACAATCCCTCAACGGTGGTTTGCAGGTTGTAATCTACCCATAGCCCTCCCATTGTATAATGTACTGCAGGGTAAATCATCATAGGAGTTTTGTAGGGGTTCTCATCTACAATCTTCTCATACATCTGGAAAAGATTCCCGTATTTATTTTCAATAACGGCAGCACCCATTTTGTATATATCTGCTTCAGATGGGTTGCTAATTTTTTCTATTAATGCTTTTTCTCTTCCATAACGCTCAATAGCTGTTGCAAAATCAAGGTATACTGCTTCACCTGTTTTGTTTACTCCAAATCCTGCATCACAACATTCTTTTGCTGCCCGTGATGCAACATCACGAGGAACCAGGTTACCAAAGGCCGGGTAACGACGCTCAAGGTAATAATCTCTGTCTTCTTCGGATAATTGGGTTGGCTTAAGCCTTCCTTCTCTTATGGCCAAAGCATCTTCTTTCTTTTTAGGAACCCATATGCGGCCATCATTACGCAGAGACTCGCTCATTAGGGTAAGTTTAGACTGGTGGTCTCCAGATACAGGAATACACGTTGGGTGTATCTGCGTATAGCAAGGGTTGGCAAAGTAAGCGCCTCTTCTGTGTGCTCTCCAAGAGGCAGTAACATTACTACCCATGGCGTTTGTACTTAAATAAAATACATTACCATAGCCTCCAGAGGCCAAAACAACGGCATGGGCAGAGTGGCGTTCTATCTCTCCAGTAACAAGATTACGCGCAATAATACCTCTGGCTTTACCATCAACTTTTACAACATCAAGCATTTCATGACGGTTAAAAGTTTGTATTTTACCTCTATTGATTTGACGGTTCATTGCAGAATAAGCGCCCAGTAAAAGTTGCTGTCCTGTTTGTCCTTTGGCATAAAAAGTTCTAGAAACCAAAACCCCTCCAAAAGATCTATTGTCTAAAAGACCTCCATACTCTCTTGCAAAAGGAACTCCTTGGGCAACGCACTGGTCTATAATATTTGTTGAAACTTCTGCCAAACGATGCACATTTGCCTCACGAGAGCGATAATCTCCCCCTTTTACAGTGTCGTAGAATAACCTGTAGGCAGAATCTCCATCTCCTTGGTAGTTTTTTGCTGCATTAATTCCTCCTTGTGCTGCAATTGAATGTGCACGACGCGGAGAATCTTGGTAGCAAAATGTTTTTACGTTGTAGCCTAGTTCTGCAAGAGTTGCAGCGGCGCTACCACCTGCAAGTCCAGTACCAACGATAATCACATCGATGTTACGCTTGTTTGCTGGATTTACAAGGTCAATTTCGTTTTTATGTTTGGTCCACTTATCTGCTAGTGGTCCTGAAGGTATTTTAGAATCTAATATAGACATAGCGATGTTTTTAGTGTGGGAGTTGATTTAAATGCAAGTAAATGGCAATAAAAATAAACCCTACAGGTATTAGTATTGCGTATACTTTGGCAAATCTGGTTAGTGCTACAGAATATTTGTTGTTAAAACCTACACTCTGGAAAGACGAGGCAAATCCATGCCATAAATGCATGGCAAGTAGCACGAAAGAAACTACATAGAGCCCAACACGCACTGGGCTTTCAAATTTATGAACTGTTTCTGCGTAGTATCTAGTTGGATCTTCTGGGTGAGATTCTACGTATTTATGTATCATTTCTGGAATCCAGAAATCATAAAAGTGTAGTCCTAAAAATGCCAGGATTACCAAACCAGAAATAATCATATTTCTAGAGGCCCAACTAGCGTTTGTGCTTCCTTTATAAGAGGCGTACTTCACCGCTCTTGAACTTCTGTTTTTAAGCTCCAAAATAAAGCCCATCACAAAGTGGAAAACAACTCCAAAAATTAGTATTGGCTGCAAGATTCCTTGAACAAGACCGTTGTTTCCCATAAAATGGGACCAACTATTAAAAGTGTCTGGAGAGACTACTGCTGTTGCGTTAATAACAAAATGCTGTCCTAGAAAAAAGACTAAGAACAAACCAGAAAGTGCCATGGCAACTTTTCTAGCAATTGAAGAGGATATGATTCCCATTATGGTTGAGTTTTCTAAATTTCTACTTGCAAAAATACGTCTCAAATTGCGTATCAACAAACAATAGCTTTTGTTTATTATCAATTTAGAATTGATATGCCTAAACAGCCCTTATTTATTTAACTTCTACTGTTTTATTTATTGTAAAATCTCCTATAGAGACCTCAACAATATAGCTCCCTTTGGGTAAATAAAATGTGCCATTAGCTCCTTGAAAAGTTGAGATGTCCTCTTTTTCAAGTTGTTTTTTCCCCTTTTGAGAAATACTAGCGTTGTAAGGCACAACATTAAATCCTTTAGTTAAAGTAACCTCCCAAGAGCTTAAAACGTTTCCGCTTTCTAGGGCTACTGATATTTTAGCCTCACCCCCTAAAGGAGCAAAAATCTGCAGGGGCACACTTGGCTCAAAGTAAGCTCCATAGTTATTAAATCCTGTGCTCCCCCAACGACGACTCGCCCTTACACTCGCAATATCTGCAAGCATGAGACTGCCCATTGTTTTTTCTGAAATACCCTGCAGCAAAGAAATATCTGCCTTATAAATACTACGCCCATGAGTTCCTAGCAAAAGGTGTTTGTCTCTGGCCTGAATTGTCAAGTCATGTACCGCCACATTTGGTAACCCTTCATAAAAAGGGTTCCAAGAAGCGCCGTTATCAAAAGAAGTATATGCACCATTATCTGTACCTAGGTATAAAATAGCTGGGTTTGCTGGGTCTTCTCTAATTACGTTTACCGGAGCGAGGGGTAAATTATTTGAAATATTTGTCCAAGATGCTCCATAATTATCACTCATATATACATAAGGCGTGAAATCATCCCAGCGATAACCGTTGAGTGTAACATACACGCGCTGCTTTTCATGCATCGAGGCTACAACACGAGAGACCCAAAGATCTTTTGGTAATGTGGTAGAAATATCCTGCCAGTCACTCCCTGAGTTTTGAGACACAAAGACCTTCCCGTCATCACTCCCGGTGTACAACAACCCGAACTGAAATTTAGACTCATCGATACTAGTTAGGGTTCCGTAGGCAACATTTCCTTGCTTACCGCCGCTGGTTAAATCTTCAGAAATTGCAGTCCAGTCTGTTCCCCTGTTCATGGAGCGCATTAATTTATTGCCTCCTAAATATAAAATATCTTGATTGTGTGAGCTTAGTAAAATAGGTGTTTGCCAATTAAATCGATAGGGGCTATCCCCTAGCTCATGCTTGGGCTGGATGTAGGTTTGAGTATTATCCGCTCTATTTAACCTAAAATAATTCCCGAATTGAAATCCTGTATATACCACGTTGCTATCTCGAGCATCTGTTTGTATCTGCATGCCATCTCCTCCCATGATAAACTCATATGGGTATTTCCCGTTTTGCTTCCAGCGTGGGCTCTTTTGATAGGTATGAGCACCTACCCAAACCCCATTGTCTTGGAGGCCTCCATATACGTTATAAGGCTCCTGATTATCTACGTGTATGGCATAAAACTGCCCCACAGCAGGTTGGTTGTTTTTAATCCAATTTGCACCATCATCATAGCTAATATTAACACCTCCGTCATTACCGTTAATTAAGTGTCCTGGCTTGTTTGGGTTGATCCATAACGCATGGTGATCTGCGTGTACATTTGGGGCAGAAATAGAGATGAATGTCTTACCTGCATCTTTAGATTTTAAAATAGGCACACCATAGATGTAGATGCCGTCTTTATAACTTGGATCTACGTGTATTTTACCAAAATAGTACCCATAACTGTAATAAATACCGTCCAAAAAGCCCTCATGAGTTTTACTCCAAGTAAGCCCGCCGTCTATACTTTTATAAACCTCTGCGCCAATTACTGGGGTGTCAAACAACATTGCGTTTGCATCTTCCAGATAAGTAGCTAGATCTGCAGGAGCAACACCGCCGCCGCGTACCATACTCTTTACGTTATCTGCCCTGTATTTTTCTTGAAAGCCGTTATTTTTTAAATATGCATTAAGTTTTTTGTTATCTAGGGCTAAAAAAGCTTCACGGGTCATGGTTTTAAATTGCTCCTTTGACAAGCCATTTGAGTTACTAGAAGATCCTGCATCTTCTCTTCTGGCCTGATTGTCATGCACGGCATATACTGTATTTTGGTCAAAAACAGCAAGACCAATACGCCCCACACCTTCTCCTGTTGGAAAACCGCTTTTAGGGCTAGAAACCTTTACCCATGAGCTACCACCGTCTGTACTTTTGTAAATAGCACTACCTGGGCCGCTACCTCTAAAATTCCAGGCTTTACGGTCTTTATCCCAAGAGGAGGCAAACATGATATTAAAATTATTTGGAGCTGCATCCATCTCTATAATACCGCTTTGATTGTTTACAAAAAGTGTTTGTTCCCAAGTAACACCACCATCTGTAGTTTTGTATACTCCGCGCTGATCATTTTTAGAATACAAATGCCCCACAACACTTACTACCACATGTTTTGGGTTTGTTGGGTTTATTATTATTTTACTTATATGGTGGCTATCTGCAAGCCCTAGATGCTCCCAAGTGTCTCCATTGTTAGAGGAGCGCAAAAGGCCAATACCTGCATAACTTGAACGAGAGGAATTCACCTCTCCAGTCCCTACCCAAATAGTTTTTGTGTTCCAATCTACAGCCAAGCTACCTACATTTTGGGTAGGGCTATTATCTAAAATAGGTGTAAATGTGGTACCATTATTTACAGTGTGCCAAACACCACCACTGGCATAACCAACATAAAACTCTGTTGGATTACTGGGGTTTACTGCCAAGTCTACCACACGGCCACTCATAATGGTAGGTCCTATATTGGTAAAAGGAAGGTTTTTAACAAGAGAGTTTTCTGTGAGTGTTTGTTTTTCTTGTAAAGAAGCAAGCACTCTGTCTGAGGCAGATGGAGCTTGTTGAGCAAGACCAAAATAGGTCGTAAAAACAAGCACTAGGAGGATGTATTTTTTCATTTGATTGGTTTAAAAAATGTAAAATACAGAAAGCTAAAATCACCTCAAAATTATTTTAGGAAGTTTAACACAGCTAGGGCTGTTTGATTTTTATATTAATTTCATACTTTTAGTATCTTTAACCCACTAAAGAGGCTTTCTTAACTCAAGAGTTTGAAAATTTTTGTTGGTCATAACCTAGTTTTTTAGCCAAATCGTAAACCCAATTATAAAATAACACCCTTTGGCGTATTGAATAAAAATTGCAATCCTTACTTTTGAAATCGCGTTGTATTAAAACATCATTATTTATGAAATATCACCAAATAGACTCAAAGCTTTACATTAAAAACCGCAAAAACTTTATGGCTCAAATGAAGTCCTCGAGTTTGGCCGTATTTAACAGTAATGACATATACCCAATTGGCGCAGATAGCACGATGCCTTTTGAGCAGGCAAGAGATATTTTATATTTAAGTGGCGTAGATCAAGAAGAAAGTATTTTAGTGCTATTTCCAGAGTGTCCTAACCCAGATCACAAAGAAATTTTATTTTTAAAAGAAACCAACGAGCACATTGCAATTTGGGAAGGAGAGAAACTTACCAAAGAAAGAGCTCTTGAGGTAAGCGGTATTAAAACAGTGTATTGGCTGCAAGATTTTGATAAAATAATGCGAGAGCTTATGGCGCAAAGCCAAACCATTTATTTTAACACCAATGAACATTACAGGGCAGCTATTGAAACACAAACAAGAGAAGACCGATTTATACTAAAAACCAAAGCAAGTTTTCCTGCACACACCTGGGCAAAGAGTAATCCTATTTTGCAACGATTACGCGCTGTGAAAGACCCAATTGAGATAGCTTTAATTCAACAAGCCTGTGACATTACACAAAAAGGGTTTAGAAGAGTCTTAGGATTTGTAAAACCTGGTGTTTGGGAGTTTGATATTGAGGCAGAGTTTATGCATGAGTTTTTAAGAAATCGTTCTAAGAAATTCGCATACACACCAATTGTGGCTAGTGGAAATAATGCCAATGTATTACACTACATTGAAAATAACCAACAATGTAAAGCGGGTGATTTGATCTTGCTAGATGTGGGTGCAGAATACGCAAACTACAGCAGTGATATGTCTCGTACTATTCCTGTTAGTGGCAGATATACAGCTAGACAAAAAGCAGTTTACAACGCTGTAAACAGTGTTAAAGAGCAGGCCACTAAATTGCTGGTTCCTGGAACGCTTTGGAAAGAATACCACAAAGAAGTAGGACATATTATGACCAGCGAATTACTAGGTCTAGGGCTTATAGATAAGGCCGATGTTAAAAATGAAAACCCAGACTGGCCAGCCTATAAAAAATACTTCATGCATGGTACATCTCACCACATGGGATTAGACACCCATGATTATGGATTACTTTGGGAGCCTATGCAGGCAAATATGGTATTCACGGTAGAGCCTGGTATTTATATCCCAGAAGAAGGTTTTGGTATTAGACTTGAAGATGATGTTGTAATACAACAAACTGGAGCGCCATTTAATTTAATGAGAAATATCCCAATTTTAGCAGATGAAATTGAGGATCTCATGAACTCTTAGCCATCTACTGGTTTTGTTTTTTTTGTGTGCTTAAATATATTTACACCTATAAAAACTAGCAGCCCTGGAAGCGCCCAGCCCATTCCTTGCTCTGCAAATGGAATCCATTTTTTGACACCATCTAAAGATCCTGGGCTCATGAAAAATTCCAAAAAATCTGGAATACTAAACACAAAGGTAACAAGCGTAACAGCTCTAAAAATTAAGGCAGAGGCAAGCCCTGTGGGTATGCTGTTAAGTATAATTAGCACAATGGTAATTGGGTAAATAAACATTAAGGCTGGCAAGGCTACATAAATAATAAAACGAACATCAAATTGCCCTACCAAAACCCCTATAAGACAGCCCATAATTGAGGTAATTGTATAGGCCCATGGAGTGTTTTTGGCAATCCCCTTCACAAAATCTGCAGTTCCTGTTACTATGCCAACAGCAGTGGTGAAGCATGCCAATGCTACCAATACCCCTAAAAAAGCAGTGCCATAATCACCCAAGGTGTTTGCACTTAATATGTTGAGTAAATCTATTCGCTCGGTGACTTGCAAATCTCCACTGTAATAAGCTCCAAGTGCAATAAGGCCTCCATAAACTAAAAACAACCCTATGCCAGCTAGAAGCCCAGAGCGAGCAATCATGCGTTTTTTTTCTTGATAATTGTACTTGTCTTGCAAGGCCAATGAAATTACAATTACGCCTCCAACTACAACACCTCCAAGTGCATCAAATGTTTGATAGCCCTCCAAAACCCCTTCAGTAAATGTGTTTTCAAAAATAGTTTTCCCCATAGGCGCAAGATCTGCAAAGAAGCCTAAAGCAATTATTAGTAAAAGTAACAGTACAATTAAAGGGGTTAAAAACGTACCGATAAGACTTAAAATACGGGTCCTATTTAAGGCAAAGACCAATACCAACGTAAAATAAATAGCACTTACACTTAGAGAAGAAATATCAAAATAAGGTGCAACGGCAATTTGGTAGGCAACAGATGCCGTTCTAGGAGAAGGCAAGCTAACACATATACTATATATAATTATGGCATATAATATTGCAAATTTGGGAGAAACCTTATTGGCAAAATCCAAAAGAGTTCCCTGCAATCTCGAATGCCCATAAATAGCCAAAATGGGTATTACTACTGCAGAAAGCGCAAAACCAATGGCTACCCATGCCCAACTAGTCCCGGCATTATAGCCTAAAAAGGGAGGCAATATTAAATTTCCGGCACCAAAAAACAAAGAAAACAAAGCAAATGCAACAAGGTATGTTTGTTTGGTGTAATTCATAGAAAAGAATCTTGTTAATGGCTATTTTTGTAACCGAGCTTCAATATACCAAAATGATTTTTCACTACCACAATACCCCAATACATTATCACAAACAAGGCACGGGTCCTGTAATTGTGATGCTGCATGGATTTCTGGAAAGTAGTACAATGTGGCAAAAAATAGCCGCCGTATTATCTAAAAAAAATACTGTGCTTATGGTAGACCTTCCAGGGTTTGGGCAAAGCGGTGTGCCTAATAAAACACTCACCATGGAAGCCATGGCAACTATAGTTTGTGAGGTATTAGCATTTGAGAATTTTAAAAGCGCAACACTCTTGGGGCATTCTATGGGCGGCTATGTAGCTTTGGCCTTTGGAGAATTATTTCCAAAAAAACTGGACAAACTAATTTTACTAAACTCAAGCCCTACCCCAGATAGCGCTTCACGAAAAGAAAACAGAGATAGAGCCCTAACTATTATTGATAAAAATAAAGCTGCCTTTATCACCATGGCCATCGGCAATCTATTTAACGCTGAAGAAAAATCAAAACACACCCTGGCTATTAAAGGTCTTAAAAATGAAGCCCTGCATATTTCAGCAAATGGTGTTACAGCTGCCATTAAAGCAATGCGTGATAGAAAAGACAGACGTACACTACTAAAAAACATACCCTGTGAAAAGCATATTATTGCTGGCACCTTAGACCTTATTATACCCCATCAAGATGTTGTTGCGATTTCAAAACAAACTAATACTACCCTCCACTCTATTGAGTGTGGCCACATGAGTTGGCTAACCAATGGCCCAGAGGTTATTTCCCTATTGCAGGGTATTGTTTAACTGCTTTAAAAAAATCTTACTCGTTTTCTTGAGTAGCACTCCAACCTCTTGCAATAAGAGGTATTTTGGTGTTGTCTCTAGTGATAAGGTGGGTTCCTTCTGTAGGCTTTAAAATATGGCCTATTACTGTCATGTTGGGGTTGGCTTTTATTTTAGGGTAGTCTTCTTGAGAGATGGTAAATAACAACTCATAATCTTCTCCTCCATTAAGAGCAATTGTTGTGCTATCCATGTTAAACTCTTCAGAGGTGGTAATTACTTGAGGGTCTAGAGGTATTTTATCTTCATAAATTGTGCACCCAACCTCAGACTGCTTACAGATGTGTAATATTTCAGAAGAAAGCCCATCACTTACATCAATCATCGAAGTGGGTTTTACCCCCAGATCTTTTAATAGTGCAGGAATGTCTTTTCTAGCCTCTGGTTTTAATTGTCTTTCTATCAAATATGAGTAAGGCTCTAAGTCTGGTTGTGAGTTTGGATTTACTTTAAACACCTGCTTTTCTCTTTCTAAAATCTGAAGACCCAAATAGGCTGCGCCCAAATCTCCAGTGAGTAAGACCAAATCATTTTCTTTTGCTCCATCTCTATATACAACCTGCTTTTTATCAACTTCTCCAAGAGCTGTAATACTTATCATAAGCCCATGGGTAGAAGATGTTGTGTCTCCTCCTATTACATCTATATTGTAGTATTTGGCAGCAGTAGCAATACCTGCATATAGCTCCTCTAGGGCCTCTACAGGAAATCTATTGGAAACGGCAATAGAAACTGTAATTTGAGTAGCCGTTGCGTTCATGGCAAAAATATCGCTTACATTAACAACCACACTTTTATAGCCTAAATGCTTTAAAGGCATGTAGCTCAAATCAAAGTGTACGCCTTCAATCAACAAATCTGTGGTTACCACCGTCTGTTTTTTATGATCAATAACAGCTGCGTCATCTCCAATACTTTTTATTGTTGAGCTTTGCTTCACATCAAAATGCTTGGTGAGATGCTCTATTAGGGCAAACTCCCCCATTGAAGAAATTGGTGTTTTTAAGGAATCTTTATTTTCTAACATGAGTGGTTATTTACGTAGGGCAAAAATAGGGCTTGTATTGCACATGGTATTACTATTTCTAAAATTTATACTCCTTAATTGATCGTATCTGGGTAATTGGCATGTGTGGCCATTGTGAGATTTACGTTGTAATGTGTTTAGAAAACGTTAATAGCGCTGGTATTGTAATTGATTTGTAATAAGTTTGTCTAATAATAAACTCACTTTAAGCGTTTTAATACTACTTAATAAGTAGGTTTACAATAAAAAATTCTGAAAATGAAGCAACCATTAATTATTTTGTCTTTTTTAACCCTCTTTAGTATGTCTGGGCAAACCCCTTGCACAAACGGAACTGCTGGGGAGTATCCATGTAATGGTTATGATCTTCAGTCTTTTATAAGTTTGGATGAAATGGACGCCTTTGAAGGAAATGACTCTTGGGGTTGGACAGATCCTCAAACAGGAAAGGAGTATGCCATTATGGGACTTAACAACGGAACAGCCTTTATTGATATCTCAAACCCAGTTGCTGCAATCTATCTAGGTAAACTCCCAACACACACTCAAAACAGCATATGGAGAGATATTAAAACGTACAACAACCATGCGTTTATTGTAAGTGAAGCCTCAAATCATGGAATGCAAGTTTTTGATTTAACCAGGTTGCGAGATGTCTCAAACCCTCCAGAAAACTTTGACGAAGATGCGCATTATAGCGGTTTTGGAAATGCACATAATATTGTCATTAATGAAGATTCAGGATACGCCTATGCGGTAGGAACCTCAACCTTTAATGGCGGCCCTCATTTTATAGATATTTCAAATCCTTTAAATCCAATACCAGCGGGCGGATATGGCGATGATTCCTACAGCCACGACGCGCAAGTAGTAACCTACTCAGGTCCAGACACAGAACATCTTGGAAAAGAAATACTCATTGGCAGCAATGCAAATGAGATTGTAATTGTAGACATTACAAATAAAAATAATCCTATTGGCCTTTCTACAATATCATACTCAAATGTAGCATACACCCACCAGGGATGGTTTACAGAAGACCAACGTTATTTTATTGTAGGAGATGAGGTCGACGAACTGAACATAGGATTTAATACCAGGACCATTATTCTAGATTTTGAGGATTTGGATAATCCACAATTTCATTTCGAATATGAAGGCCCTACGCAGGCTATAGATCATAATGGTTATGTAAAAGGTGACAAATATTATTTATCAAGCTACAGGGCAGGTATGAGAGTTCTTGATATTTCAGATATTGAAAATGGAACCATGACAGAGCTTGGGTTTTTTGACACATATCCAGAAAGTAACGCTGCAAATTTTAACGGAGTATGGAACGTATATCCATTTTTTGAGAGTAACAACATAGTAATTAGTGATATAGAAAGAGGTTTCTTTTTAGTAAGGGATCCAAGTTTGGCTCAAGAAGAAATAACATTTAATGATTTTGAAATAGCTCCAAATCCAGCAAAGAAAAATATCACAATCACAGCCACTGGTGAGCCAATAGAATTAATAGAAATTTTTAACATACTAGGACAACGTGTTTTAAATGTAACATTTGATGCCACAAGTTCAAAAAATATAACCATAACATCTCTTAAAAGTGGAATGTACCTTGTTAGAATAAATTCGCAGACCACCAAGCGTTTAATTGTTAAGTAGTCATAATGAAAAACCTCTCAGCTTTATTTATAATTGCCTTTGCATTACTTTGCTCTTGCTCTAATGACGAGGGGGTAAATCTGCCAGGTACATCCCCAGAAGATTTTTTGGGAGAAATTGAGTTTGTCACCACCTTTGGAGGTAGTCAGGATGAGACAATTGTGTCTGTTGTACAGGCCAGCGATGGTGGCTATGTTTTAATGGGTTCTACAAATAGTACAGATGGAGACATAACAGGAAAAAAGGGTGACGATGAAGATTTTTGGCTATTAAAAACAACACAGGAAGGAGAAATTGTCTTCAATAAAGTATACGGAGGCTCTAACACAGATACGGCTACAAGTTTAATCAATACTGCAGATGGCGGTTTTATTGTATGCGGTTATAGTTCAAGTAATGATGGAGATGTTTCAAACAACCAAGGGTTTCAAGACTACTGGATAACAAAACTAGACGCTCAAGGTGAAATTTCCTGGGAAAAAACACATGGCTTTTCAGGGTCAGACCAAGCCCTTAAAATCATCCAGACTGCCAACGGAAACTTTTTTGTGACGGGCTTTTTTGATGTTTCAGCAAGTGGAAATCAAGGAAATGATGATGGTAAAATGGGAAAACCCTCTAAGGCGACCTTGCATGGTGTTGGAGAGTTTTGGGGTATCCTCATGGACCAAAACGGAGATACTATCTGGAGGCGTTACTTTGGAGGCTCCAGTAATGATAGAAGCTACGATGTTGTAGAGACCGACGATGGTGGATTTATTATGATTGGAGGATCAGAGAGTACAGATTTTGATATTACAGACAATAAAGGATCCTATGATTTTTGGATGGTCCGCCTTGCTAGCAATGGAGATAAATTGTGGACCAAATCTCTAGGAGGAAGTGAGATAGACCAAGGATATGGTATTACTAAAACTGAAGATGGAAATTATATCGTCGTTGGAGACACCAGAAGTACTAATGGTGATGTTAGCGCTTTGAGCGGAAATGCAGATGCTTGGGTGGTAAAATTCTCACCCAGTGGAGCTATCATTTGGGAAAAAACATATGGCGAAGCAGCCTTTGATTCTGCAAAGAGTATTATAGGGTTGCAAAACGGAAATTTTGCCATCGTAGGTAATACAAGAAGCACTATGGACGGCTTTGTAAATAGGGGTCAAAACGATGCCTGGGTTTTTATAATTGATACAAATGGAAATCTCAAATTTAATTATACCATTGGAGGTTCTTCTTTGGATTTTGCCAACGCAATACTAGAGACTCAAGACAATAAACTACTTATTGTAGGATCTACAGAAAGCAACGATATAGATATCCCAGAAAATAAAGGAAGCCAAGATGCGTTGTTAATTAAAATAAAATAAGCTCCCAAATGTTAAAAAAAGCTGCCTTTTTAGTATTGCTAGTTTTGCCCTTTGTGGCTTGTGATAGAAACGATGATGATCAAGCCCAACAAAACACCCTGGTAAGTGTTGGTTTTCTTCACAGCTTTTATGAAGATGCGGTAGATTCCTCAAATTTTAATACCATACAATACACAAACGGCTTTGGCACATCACTGAGCATCACAAGGCTTCGTTATTTGATCTCTCAGGTGAGTTTCACCAACCAAGATGGTATTAAAACCCTAGTGAAAGACTATCACCTTGTTGATCTAAATCAAAACAATAGTCTTACAATTAATGATATATTGCTACCCCCTGGGGCGTATAATTTAAAAATGCGCTTTGGTTTTACTGAGGCCACAAACACCTCGAGTGTATACCCAGATTTAAACGCAGCATCTTGGAATGTGCCAGAAAACCTTGGTGGTGGCTATCATTACATGCAAATGGAAGGAAGGTATCTAGACACTACCGATAAGCCATTTATTTACGCATACCATACCATTAGCGCTGTCCAAAACCCTGGCCCAGAAAACACAAGAGAGGACACCTCTATAGAGATAGATTTAGGAGAAATAACTGTTACCCAGGGCGCTACTCAAATTAATGTTAACATGCACATTGACCAATGGTTTGAAAATCCTAACCTTTGGGATTTAAACATCCTTAACGGCATGTTGATGGGAAATTACACCGCTCAAAAAATGATGCAAGAAAACGGTCAAAACGTATTTTCTCTAGCAAGTAATATGGGTGATTAATTATTATTTTATGATACAAAAAATCCTTTTTATTTTTTGCCTTCTTTGTATCGCTACCTCATGCGGTGAGGATGACAACCAAAATCAAGGGTACTCACCTACACCCGTAAATATTGCTGTTCCAGCAATTTTCTCGCAATTACTACCTGCTCCAGAAATACCCATTAATAATCCACTAACAGAACAAGGAATTGCACTTGGAAGAGCATTGTTTTATGAAAAAAAATTATCTGCAGACAACACCTTGGCCTGTGCTGGATGTCATAAACCCAATCAAGGTTTTAGTGATCAGCGCAGATATAGCATTGGTATAGATGGTATTGCCGGGTTTAGAAATTCAATGCCTATTGTTAACATTGCCTGGAATACAAACAATAAATTTAATTGGGACGGTAGCGCCAATTCTCTAGAAGAGCAAGTTCTAGAGCCTGTTATCAATAAAATAGAAATGCACAACACTTGGCCAAACGTTGAGCAAACACTGCAAACAGACCCTAGGTATGTCACTGCATTTTCTAATGCCTTTGGAACAAGCACAATATCTCAAGAGCTGGTTGCTAAAGCCCTTGCACAGTTTATACGCACACTGGTATCTGGGAATGCTAAATTTGATAATTATCTTTTAGGACAAGCAACACTAACCCCTCTAGAGGAGCAAGGGCTTGCTGTTTTTTTAGATGAAAATCGTGGAGATTGTTTTCATTGCCATGGGAGCCCTAGTAACCCATTATGGACAGACAATGATTTCCATAACAATGGTCTAGATGAAAATTTTACAGACCTTGGTCTTGGAGATATCACTGGAGATCCTGCGCAATTTGGACTGTTTAAATCTCCATCATTGCGCAATCTAGCCTACACCGCTCCTTACATGCATGATGGCCGCTTTCAGACACTAGAACAGGTGATAGACCACTACAGTGAAGGCCTTGTTTTTAGCCCCACTATAGACCCCTTAATGAAAACTGTTGCCCAGGGCGGAGTGCAACTTACACCCCAGGACAAAGCTGCCTTAAAGGCTTTTTTGTTAACCCTTTCTGACCCTAGTCTAGCAAACAATCCTGCATACCAAAACCCAAACTAAGCAAGTATATTTGTGTAATTTAATAAGAAAATTCTCTAACAGGTACTCTCTAAATTATACAAAAATAGGATTCAAGCCTAAGGTGGTTACATCAAACCCCCTTATTGTGTCATAGATTTTTAATATTTTATTAGGTATAAAAAAGAGGTTTATATCGTATATTTGCACCCTAATTTAGACGAATTCTAATTTATGATAAAAGTAAGCGATACGGCGCGAATTAAAATTTCGCAATTAATGGCAGAAGATGGCTTTAGCATTGACGTAGACTTTGTACGCGTTGGTGTAAAGAGCGGTGGTTGTTCAGGACTTTCTTACGAGTTAGATTTTGATGGTGGTATTGGCGAAAACGATAAAGTTTTTGAAGAGAATAGCGTTAAAATTGCAGTAGACAAAAAAAGTTTTTTATACCTAGTAGGAACAACCCTAGAATACAGCGGCGGTTTAAACGGTAAAGGATTTGTTTTTAACAATCCTAATGCCAACAGAACCTGCGGCTGCGGAGAATCATTCTCTTTATAATTTAAAACTAAGAATTCTTCAAAGGGATTCATAAGTGCATATGAGTAAGTATACAGAAGACGATTTAAAGAAAGAACTTGAGACAAAGGAATATGAGTACGGTTTCTATACAGATTTAGAAAGCGATACGTTTCCAATTGGACTCAACGAGGATATTGTACGAGCAATTTCAAACAAAAAGCAGGAGCCGCAGTGGATGACCCAGTGGAGACTTGACGCTTTTAAAGTATGGAAATCTATGCAGGAGCCGCAGTGGGCTAATGTGAATTATACAAAACCAGATTTTCAAGCCATTGCATACTATTCTGCTCCAAAGGCAGTCTGTCTCTTATACACATCTCCGAGCCCACGAGACAGGCAGAAATCTCGTA